>CAKZNX010000396.1 GCA_937132045.1 uncultured bacterium | reverse complement strand
GCCACGCTGAACGAGAAGCCGAGCCAGATGGCTTGTGGTGCGGCAAGCGGTGACGGCAGGGTAATGCTATAAGCCCATGCGCCTGCGCCTGCCAGCGTGCCCAGATTGTACGAGGCTAGCAACGGTGCGGGCAGGTTGTAGTTGTTCAGATCATAGATGTACATGGTGACGTTTGGCGCAGCGCCGGGCGCATAGTAGGCAAACGTGACCTGCACGATGGGCAGGTTGGTGGTGCGGATCACGTCGTCTGCCACGATGGCGCCTGCCCCACCGGGATAATAGTATCCGGTACCGGTGGTGGTGTTGCTGTAGTCTGGGCTTGTCAGCGGAGCCAGTGTGCCATCAGATAGCCGGATGCCCTCTGGTAGCGGCTGAGGTGTCAGGCGAACCTGAGCTGTCGCCAGCGCGGTCACGCTCAGCAGCATGGCGGTGACCAGCAAAGTGCGAAACATCGAAGCGTCCCTTCCTTTCCTGAGAGAATTGACATTAACTGCATTTTAATGAGAACCTGCATTCGTGGTCAATACATTACCACTTGAGTTCGCGAAAACCCGTATTCTCACCAGCAGGTGATAATACTCGTTTGCTTTATGGGATTACAGAAGACTTCTGAATGCAATCGTTGACCATTTTTTCTATGACAAATCTCCTTCTGCGCATTGTCAAAGTTGAAACTTTGAAAGCCGTGCCCCATCTAAATCTGTGGTAACCCGAACGAACACAACACTGTCTCATCTGTTGAGCAGGGATACAGGTGGCTATGATGAACGTGTGCGTGGAGTGGTGGACAGCGCTGTCGGCGTATGTGGATGATGCTTTGCCTCCGGATGATCGACAGCGTGTAGAGGCGCATTTACTGGTGTGCGATACCTGTCGTCAGGCGCTGGTGGAGCTGCAGATGCTGCGCCAGGCATTGAGATTTGTGCCGTCGCACGAACCACCCCCCATGTTGAAGGCGCGCATTCTGTCCGCTACGGTGGATCAGCCCACCTGGAGCGAGAGGCTGGCGATGCGCTGGCGGCAGTGGGCATGGCGTGCCTCTCTGGTGGGCGCAGCGGCAGCAGCGGTTGCCCTGATCGCGTGGCGATTTATCCCGCACGACGTGCCCCAAGCGGTGAACACCATCGTGTCCGGTGCGAGGGAGAATTGGACCGGCTCCGTGTCCCCACAGATCAGCCAGACTTCCCCAGCCGCCCCACGCAATGCTGCTGCCGTATCTGGCACAAGCAGGGCGGAATCTCAGCCATCGCGCCCGGCGGCGCGTGCTCGCAAATCGGTGGCAAAGCAATCGGCGCCCAGAGAGGAGGTGCGCTGGCGTGCCGTCGCCCGTGCCCCTATTGCGCCTGAGCCTGCCCCTGCCGACGCGCTTCAGGGTGAGCCAGTTATCGAGGACGACGTGCCCTACATCGATGTGAACAGCCCGCCCGCCGGTTCTGGCGAGCAGGTTGCCGCTCAGCCAGAGGACGCCGAAAGCCGGACCGTGGCGAGGCGCTTCGCCCTGCCGGCTGAGGTTTTCAGCCAGGGAACCAGCAGCATGGAGAGTCTGCGGGAGCAGATTCGTATTCGAAATCAGGAACAAATGAGTGGCGAGATGAAGCGCAAGCTTCAGCGCCAGCAGGTGGATGTTGACGTGATTACCGTGCGATTCTGATGAGGCTATCGGTTCGCGCTATACTGCTAACGGGTATCGCCCTCGCCGCCGCAATCACTGCGTCTGCGCAGGAGAGCGCGCCTGCTCCTATCCCGCTCGCTGAAGGGCGTATCAGCGCGCCCAAATCGCAGGCAAACGCCTCGCAGGTGGGTCAGGCAAACGCCGACCTTCTGCGCGGTAACGGCACGCGCGCCGGCTATCTTCTGCGCTACGGTAATATCGTGCCCGAAAGCGAGCGGGTGATGGTGGATGGACGCACCCTGAGGCGCAATCAGGACTATACCATCGATTACACCACCGGCACCGTGGTCTTCACCGAACCCGTGCGCACCTCTCAGACCATCCGGGCGCAGTACCGCTATATGCCCGGCTCCAGCGAACAGCGCGGACTGCTGCAGGCGCCCGGCATGGCTCTGCAGTTTGGACAGAGCCGGCTCAACATGCTGTACAACTCCAGCGCGTTCGTGCGCCGCGAGGACGGTACCACCCTGCAGACCGATACCTATGGTATGCAGACGCGCCTGCACCTCAACAGCAACAGTGCCATGGACGGCTTGATGTTCTTCTCTTCTCAACGGGTGGTGCAGGCAGTAGCAGACCCAACGCTTCAGCCCAACGCTCCGTCACGGCCCAACCGGCAGGCGGCAGCAGGTTCCGACCGCCTCATCCTGCAGAATCTCAACTGGACCGCAGGCGGGCTGCAGTTGCGAGGCACGTATCAGGACGTCGGGGCGCGTTTCGCCGGTTTCGCTGCCCTTCGAGAGCAGAAAGCGGCTCCCGACCCGGTGTTGGGCTGGCTGGAAAGGGAGCGGGGTATGCGTCGGGTGAGCTACGGGCTGGGTTACGTGGCAGGCGGATTGAACCTGCAGACCGACGTCAGCAGTGTCGCCGACGGCAAGGGCGAGATCCGTCAGGCACAGTACAGCGTGCAGAGCAAGCAGATGGAGCTGCGCTACACCGAGCGCAAGATCGATCCGCAGTTCCAGCGCTTCAATGACCTGCGCGAGGACCAGCGTGCCCAGTGGGCGAAGGAGCGCGGGCTAACCCGTGACACCCTTTCCGCGCTGTTCCGCTTCAGCGAACAGTCGCAGCTCAGCTACGAGCGCAACCGCATTCTGGATACCAGCGGCGGTATCGAGCTGGCAAACTACGCTCTGCAGGCCGCCGGATTGAAGCTCACCTACAGCACACAGGAGGTCGATAAGGATTTCTCGCGCTTCAACGACCTGGCGGAAGGGCAAAAAGCACAGTGGGCGAAGGAGCGGGGATGGGTGCGCTCGTTCCTGCGAGCCGAGGTGCCGCCGTTCAAAGGCACCAACCTGCCCAGCCTGTTCATGCAGCAGACCATCCGCACCGAAACGGGCAACATGAACCTGCGGCAGATTGCACTGAACACGCAAAACGTGCAGGTAGACTACATTCGGCAGGGCACAGACCCGGGCTTCGCCATCGCGAACCTGACGCCAGATGAAGTCAACCAGCTGGCGCTCATTGCCCGACAGCAGGTGGAACCTGGCGCCAATGCCGTGACCGACAATGACCGCAAGCAGATACTGCGCGAAGCAGGCTTGCAGCGCGAGACCCTGCGCATGAACATGACTGCCGCAGCCAGCACGCAGGTCAGCGTGGTGAAAACGAAGGTGGAGGACTCCAGCGGCGACATCAGCCGCACGCAGGTGGCGTATACCAGCCCGAAGTTCGAGGTGGCTTACCAGCAGCAGAACATCAGTGAGGGATTCAACCGGCTGGGCGACCTGACCGATGCGGAGCGAAAGCTCTACGCCAACGAGGCTGGCATCTCTCGCAGCCTGATCAGCACGCGCTTCGCGCTGGACAAGAACAGCTTCCTTACCGCACTGTTCGGCAATATCCGCGATTCTGAGGGTTCGGTTATCCGGCAGTCGTATGCCCTGCGCACGCCGCGTCTGTCGCTGTTCGCCAACCTGAAGCAGGTGGACCCGGCATTCTCCCGCCTCGGTGACCTGACCGAGAGCGACCGCCAAGACCTGAGCGGACTGCTCGGGTTCAAGTATTTCGACATGTCGGCACAGTGGCAGGTGAGCAGGTCGCTGTGGTTCGAGGGATTCTGGATCGATTCGCACAACGCGCAGGTTCAGCAGATGCATCGTCGCCAGCGACTGTACTTCCAGTACCAGCCCTCCGCTGCCACGCGCATCAGCCATCTCAACGACCGCACGAACCGCGATGGTGCCACCGAGGTGCTTCACCGACAGTGGCGCGAGACCACCAGCATCGACCACATGCTGGGCAGAGGACTCAAGTTCTCCGCCTATCGAGACCGCGTGGACGATGAGGGCGTGCTGCTGCAACCCACCACCACAATGACCGATTTCTGGCGAGTGGAATCCGACAAGAGCCGCCCGATGTGGTTCGTGGTGGAGCAGAAACATCTGCGTCGCACCGATGGCTACTATGACCTTGCCGACCTGATGCAGGTGCAAACGCCCATCTCCAGGAGCACCATCCTGCAGTTTACCGAACAGCGCTTCGGGCGAAGCGACCGCCCGTCCGAGCTCATCCGCACGGTGGCTTCCCAATGGCTGCTACGCAAGGACCTGACTTTCGCCATGAGCCTTTCACGACGCACCACCAGCACCGACACGGGCAGCTTGCTGAAGAGTTTCGCGCTGTCCGGACCCGTGCTGAACTTCGCCACCGTCACCGGCAAATACGACGAGCTGCGCGTGGACCGCGCCAACACCAAAGCGCAGAGCGAGGTATCCATCTCCTCGCTGAAGCCCTTTAATCTGCTTGGGCTTACCAATGTGCAGTTCACTGGAGCCTACGCTGCGCTGGCGGATTGGGGAAAATGGCAAAGGGAGACGCGCTCGGGGCGAATGACTGCCAACCTCGGTAAGCACAGCTTGCTCGCCGAGTACAGCTCCAACTTCATCCCGCAGGCGGCAGACCGGCTGGTGATGCGCACATACCAGTTCGCCGTCGCGCCGATGAGCAACTTCAAGGGCGAACTGTACTATCGGGTAATCGAACAGCCAAACGCGGAGGCGTGGCACGTGCGCCGGTACACGCTGGACTGGCAGATGAACGCGCACACCTCACTCAGTCATCAGTTGCTGACACTCCCCGAGCAGGGCAACAACCGTGTTCAGCCCATCGGTCTGGACGTGTGGAAGCTCAGCACCCGACTGAACTCCCGTCAAATGCTCAACGGCGAGTACCGCATCGAGACCGACTTCGCCAAGCGACAGATTATTCGCCGCGCCCTGCTGAGCCTCGCAGGCAAACTGTCCGCGCTCTCCTCGGGGGAGGTGGGCTACAGCCTCGACTCCGTGAACTACCAGGGCAACAAAGGCACAGCGCACTCGTTCCACCTGCGCTATGGCTGGCAGCTGGACGATGATCGCTTCCTCAACCTCGGGCTGCGCCTTACCAGCTACCAGCACCGCGTGCCACAAGGGCTATCGCGGAACGAGCTGGCGGGAACGCTGGAGTACAAGACTCGCTTCTGACCTCTTGCGTCTTCACTTCCGTAACAGTGATATAATACTCGTGGTGAACAAATCCCAGCCGCAGGGCGATGCTACTTTGGGCGACAGGAAAAACACCGCTGCCTCGCGAAATAGCCTGTCGACAGCGCGATAAAACGCCTGGGGCGACTGAGGAAAGAAGGAGACCGAACCATGATCGTTCCGACCCGCGTACTGTTCGAGCACGCATACGGCAAGTATGCGCTCGGTGCCTACAACATCAACAACCTCGAGCAAGCAATGGGGCTGTTCCGGGGCAATATGGAGTCGCAGGCGCCTTTCATCATCCAGATCAGCAAGGGCGCGCGCTCCTATACCGATAAACGGATGCTGGAAGCGATTATCCGCACGGCGGAGCAGATATGGCCCGATGCGCTCTTCGCGGTGCACCTGGACCATGGCGACGAGCAGACCTGCTACGACTGCATTGAGAGCGGCTTCTACTCGTCCGTGATGATCGATGGCTCGCACCTGCCGTTCGAGGAGAACATCGCTGTGACCAGACGCGTGGTGGAAGCCGCGCACGCCAAAGGCATCAGTGTCGAAGCGGAGCTGGGTATGCTGGGCGGTGTGGAAGAGCACATCTCGGTGGACGAGAAGGACGCGCGCCTCACCGACCCCGCCGAGGCGGAAGAGTTTGTCAAGCGTACTGGTTGCGATAGCCTGGCGGTGGCGATTGGCACCAGCCATGGCGCTTACAAGTTCAGCGGCTCTCAGCGTATTCACCTCGACCGCGTGGAGGCAATCCAGAAACTCCTGCCCGGCTTCCCGCTGGTGATGCATGGCTCGTCGTCGGTGCCGCAGGACGAGGTCGAGCGCATCAACGCTGCCGGCGGCTGCCTGAAGGGCACCAAAGGTGTGGACCCGTCGCAGTATCTGCCCGCAGCGAAGCTGGGTGTCTGCAAGATCAACATCGACACCGACGGTCGACTGGTGTGGGCTCGCGTGCACCGCGAGTTCTTCCGCGATCACTGCGACAAGTTCGACCTGCGTGAGCCGGGCAAAATCTTCATGACGGAGTATGCCAAGTTCATCGCCAGCCGCAACCAGCTGCTTGGCTCGGCGGGACAGCTCGAATCGGCACGCGAGTTCGCCATGAAGGCGCTGGCGAAGTAAACGCAGGCTCTTGCTCAGTTCGATACAACGACATTGTAGTCTGTGCCAAAGGCGGCAACCGAACCGTTGCCGCCTTTTTCGTCTTCAAAACGGTTGGGGGTGACGCAATGAACGAAAACGCCGAGGTGCACGTGGGTCTGCAGGACATCGTGGCTGCCGAGTCCTCTATCTGCTTCATAGACGGGCAGAAGGGACGGTTGCTGTATCGCGGCTACGACGTGATCGAACTCGCCGAGAAGTCCACCTTCGAGGAGGTGGCGTACCTGCTTTGGTATGGCAGACTGCCGGGCAGGGTGGAGTTTGAGGCGTTTCTGGATGGCTTCACCGGCAGTATGGAGCTGCCCATCGAGACGGTGATGATCCTGCGCATGTTCCCCAAGTCGGCAACGCCGATGGAGATGCTGCGCACGTCGGTTTCCTCGCTGGGGCACTGGGACCCCGATAGCGGCAACACGCGGCTGGACGCCTGCCTGCGCAAAGCCATCCGCCTGACCGAGCGCATCCCGCAGCTGGTCACCGCGCACCAGCGACTGCGGCAGGGCATGGAGCCTGTCCACCCGGTTCCCGGCAAGAGCATCGCCTACAACTTCCTGTACACCCTGCACGGCGAGGAGCCGCGGGAGGAATGGGTGAGAGCCTTCGATGTGTCCCTCATCCTGCACGCCGACCACGAGCTGAACGCCTCCACGTTCGCCGCGCGTGTGGTGGCGGCGACTATGTCGGATATGTACTCGGCGGTCACCAGCGCCATCGGTGCGCTGAAGGGACCCCTGCACGGAGGCGCCAACGAGCAGGTCATGAAGATGCTCTTCGAAATCGGCGAGCCGGGCAAGGCAGAAACGTGGGTGAAGAACGCCCTGCCGAACAGGGTGAAAGTGCCGGGCTTTGGGCACCGTGTATACCGCACCGAAGACCCACGTGCGGGCATCCTGCGCCGCTACGCCGAGCAACTGACAGCAGCTACCCCGCACGAGTGGCTGTACCAGACCTGCCGCGAGGTAGAGCGCACCATGCTCGAGAACAGCAAGGTGTATCCGAATGTCGACCTGTACTCGGGCATCTGCTATCACGCCATGGGCATCCCGATGGAGCTGTACACGCCCATCTTCGCGGTGAGCAGGGTAGTTGGCTGGACGGCGCACATTCTGGAGCAGTGGGCGAACAACCGGCTCATCCGCCCCCGCGCCAAATACACCGGATCCGACGGACTATCCTACGTGCCCATCGATCAACGGTGATGTGTCCAGCCGGCTGTATCCAGTGGTGACATCGCATGTTGCCCCCTCGCTTGGCGCCTGCGCTGGAGGAAGCCGCTGTGCCGAGCAGGAACAGAGTGGTGTGATTATCCTGCGGCTGAGTATTCTGGTGGTGCTGTTCCTGCTGCTGACTCCGGTGCGGGCACAGCGGGTGGTCATCGTCTGCCTGCATCCCGAGCTGATGGAAGGCGGCGTTCCCGCGCTGACTCGGCAGACCGCCGACCTCGGCGGAGCGCAAGCGCTGGTGCTCAGCCGGGTAGCATCGTCGCCGTGGAGACGCTCGCCCCAGCTCTCGCAGGAGCAATGGGAGCGAAGTGCATACCTGACGCTGAATGCGGGAGCGCGGGCGCTTGCACCGCAGGACATACCGCAGGGGGGTATCGAGCGCCTCCTCCGACTGGCAGATGTGAACCGCGGGTGGGGCTATCCGGTGGTCTTTGGGCTGTTGCCAGAGGAGCTGAAGGCGCGTGGCGTGCAGGTGCGCTATCTCGTCGCCCGGGACCACTCGCCTGTTCTGCTGGCGGGCGCACCCTTCCCTGAGCGAGATACCCGGGTCGTTTCCGGTTTTCGTGCGCTGATTCGGGCGACCGAGTTCACCCTGCAGGGGCATTCGCGCCTTCTGCTGTGGCTGGACCCTGGATTCGTCGCTCCCAAGCACCAGCGGGAGATGTTGGCAGTCCTTCGCCAAAATCTGACATCTCCCTCAGACAAGCTTTACCTGTTGCTGCCCATCCCGTCATCCGATGAGGCAAAACACGGCTCAAGGCTGGGCTGGGTACTGCGTCTGGGCAGAGAGGACGAGGGCGTACTGACGTCCCGTTCCACGCGACTGCCCGGTCTCATCACCCTGCCCGACCTCACCGCCACGTGGCTGGCGCACTTTGGAGGTGAGCGTCTGCCGGACGAGCTGCTGGGCTCGCCTGCGCGCTGTGTGCCCGCCGAATCTCCCTCACAGTCGGTTGGGCGTCTGACCGAATCGATGATGCGGCAGGCACAGTGGAATCGTATGGTGGGCACTCTACCCACCGTGCAGTTGCTGGTGCTGGTGGCGGCATGGCTGATATGGCATCGCTCGAGGCGCGTGGTGCGTCCGCTGTGGCTTTTCCCGTGTCTTGTGCCGGTGCTGGGCGTCTCGCTGGCGCCGATACTCCTCTGTCTGCCGCTGGGGGGAGTGCCGCTGTGGACGCGAGCGGGTGTCTGGGCGGTGGCGCTGGCGGTTTTGCTGGCGGTGCTGTCGCGTATCCCATTGAGGAACGCCCTGAGTGGGCTGGCGGTGGTTCTGCTTGTTTTCGTCGGGGTAGACCTTTTGCACGGTGGCAACCTGCTTCGGTGGAGCGGTTTCGGCTACGTGCTGATGGAGGGGGCACGCTACTACGGCGTGGGTAACGAGCTGGCAGGGAGCGTGATTGGTGCGCAGAGTGGCTTCCTGCTGAGTGAGGGGGCGGGCTGGGGCGTCGTGCGGTGGCTGGCGACGGCGCTGGCGCTGGGTGCTCCCTCGCTGGGCGCAAATACCGGTGCCATGCTCTCGGCGATGGGTGTGGCTGGCGTTCAGGCACTCCGCTCGCGCCGGGCGTTGCTGTGGGGCGGTGCAAGTCTGCTCGTGCTGGCGACGGCAGTGGTTCTGTGGGAGATGTTCTCTGCGCAGCCCAGCCATCTCGGGGCGTTTCTTCGCGCTCCCGGCGTATGGGCACCCACGCTGTGGCGCAAGTTGGGGATGAACGTCGCTCTGTTGACCAGCAGCGCGTGGACACCCCTGTTGCTGTTTGGGCTGTGGGGTTTGCGACGCGCTCCCGTCGGCGTGTGGGTGGGCGCGCTGGCTCTGCTGGCTCTGAACGACTCCGGGGTGGTGGCGTGCGGCACGATGCTGGTCTGGTGGTGGGCGTGGAAGATGAGCCAGAACGATGTTCAGCGAGATACCGTCCACGTCGGGCAGGTTGTACCCTTACCGTAGCCCCAGCAGGATCCAGCCCTCCAGCGCCTCTTGCAGGGCTTCGCGGCAGGCTTCCAGGGTCGGTTCGTTTGCGTAGACACCTTGAAATCCCGGGATTTCCCCGTAATACGTACCCTCTGGCAGAATCTCGTACCGTGCGTGTCGCATCGCGGACTGAATGTAGTTAGTCAGTAGCACCGGTCGCCAGCTCTCTTTGTCCGTGCAAAATACACCATGCCGACACGAGACCGCATTCACAGCCCCGTCGGATGGTCAAAGAAGCGGTGTTCCAGTCCAAACTGCCGCTGCAGATGCTCCCCCAGGGCACGTACGCCCAGCGTTTCGGTGGCGTAATGTCCGGCGTATAGCAGGTTGATGCCCAGCTCTTCCGCATCCAGATAGGTGTGGTGTGCGCCCTCCCCGGTGATGAGCGTGTCGATAGCCATTCTGTGGGCTTCGGTGAGGGTGGGGGTGCTCCCGCCGCCTCCCGTGAGAATGCCCAGCCTGTGCACCCTCTCGCCGCCCAAGGGTATCGACTTGACCTGCGTGTTGAGTGCCGCCTCCAGCTGGCTCAGCAGGTCGTCCAGCGCGATGTCGGTCTCGCACACCAGCCCGACAGGCGTGCCCTGATAATCAGCGAAGCGGTCGGTGGGGGATAGCCCCAGCAGTCTTGCCAGACGCGCGTTGTTGCCCACCTCAGGATGCACGTCCAGCGGGAGATGCACCGAATAGAGGCTGATTCCCTCGCACAGCAGGGGTTGAATGCGCCGACGAAACCGCCCCACGATCGGCTGTAACCCGTCCCAGAACAAGCCATGATGCACTACCAGCAGGTTGGCTCGCCACGCGACCGCCTCCTGCACCGACGCCGCCGACGCATCCACCGCTGTCATCACGCGGCGGACCTCCTCTTTGCCTTCCACCTGCAAACCGTTGAAGGCGTTGGGGAAATCGGGTATCTCTCGCACCGAAAGATACTCGTCCAGGTAACCGACGAGGTCAGGCAGACGAATCACGGTACACCTCCTCCAGACGCCGGGTGAGCGTTGCACCCAATCCCACGCCCAGAATGGCCGCCGCGGGCACAAAGCCCGAGTCGTTGAACAAAAATGCCGTCGCCATACACGCCAGCCAGCCGACCATGTCGCTGTGCCAGCCATTGCGCAATATCGACAGCGTGCCGTACCGATGCATCGCGTAGAGCGCAACGGCGATCACTGCCAGCACGCCCCATGCGAAGGGACTGAGAAGCACCCGCGCCATCAGAGCCAGTTTGGAAAGCAGCGTGTCCAGCACGGCGTTTATCCCCTCGCCGCGCCAGCTAAGCCACGTTTCGCCCAGATGCGACGGCAACGCCCGCAGGCTGTCCAGCCACATCACCACTCCTGCTATCGCCACGCCTGCAGCGAACCAACCCATCACGCGGCCTGCAAGCCGTTTGCCGTGTACGCGGTTTGCTTCCCACGCACTGCCCAGCCCCACCATCGCCGTCAGTAACCCGCCCAGGTTTGCCCCCCACGCAGGATTCGCCAGCACCACTGCCACCCCCAGCCAAAGCGCCCCGCGCAGGAAGGCGGGTAGACCGTATAGCCCCCACGCCAGCGCGCAACCTACCAGCACGCCCATCAGCTCGTTGCCAATGCCGTAGAAGCGAATGCCCGTTAGGGAGTACGCACTGTAGATGGACAACCGCACGCCGTGCTGACCGGCAACACCGTCTACCATCACCACCACCGCGCTCAGGGCACAGGCTCGGATATATGCGCGGAACGGCTCGTGCCATGCGCCCCAGTGCGCCAGCAGGGACAGCCATGCCGCCGACAACACGATGGCGCCCACATACTGCCACAGGGTGCTCGCAGGCAGATGCGGAGCCAGCACCGTGCCCGCAGGCAGAGATAACAGAGAGCCAATAGCGACGGAGAGTAGCAGGTCTGCCCGACGCGACGCAGCGCGCTGTTGCAGTCTGCGCAGTGCCCACAGCACTGCCAGCAACCCCCCACCCACCTGCAGCACGCCGACAGGTATCAAACCTCGTGCGTTCCACGCACTGCGTCGCCACAAAGCCTGCACGGTAACGAAACCGTTGTCGTCGCGAACCACGCGGATGGGGTGCTGCCCCTGGCGAGGCGCTATGCCGTGCCAGTGCAGAAGGGTCGGGAAGAGGTCTTCGTCGGAGATCAGCCCGAGCGTCTGCGTGGTGTCGGAGGTCAGCACGCCAGTGGAGAGCCCGCTTCCTGCAGCAATGACGGGCGCCAGCCTCTCTCCCTTCAGGGGCAACCCCACAATCAGCACCCGGTCGCGTTCGGGGTTCAGCGCCCCGATGGCTTTCTCCAGTGCCCGGCTGATGTCCCCCGGCTGAGCGCGTATCCACCAAATCTGCATGCTCGCCTCAGGACGGGAAGATTCGGAAGGCAACCTGAGAGGTAGCACCGGAGGCTCGTCCGGTGGCTCGTGATGAACGGTCACCCTCACACCTGCGTCCGCCAGCGCGTCCATCAAGCCAGCATCGCGCAAGGGACGGTATCTCTTGCCCGTTTGCAGAGTGAGGGCGAACCGTACACGGGCATCGCCGTCCGTTGCGACGCTCATCATCCCTGCGGCGCCATGTCGCGCCATCACGTACAGGGCGCCATCCGTTCCCTGCTCCACCTGCTGCCACGTAAGCCCCTCTACCACGACCACCGCGGTAACAGGCTCGCGGGAAGACGCAGGCAGGAGCAGGCACAACCAGAAGAGGACTATCGGAAGTCGCAAACACCTCACGGTTTCACCATGGTACCCACGCCCTGATCGGTGAACACTTCCATCAGGATAGCATGAGGCTGACGTCCGTCGATGATATGCGCTCGCTTTACGCCGCCGCGCAGGGAGGTGATGCACGCCTCCAGTTTGGGCGCCATGCCGCTTTCTGCCTTGCCGTTGCGCAGGAGCTCTTCCGCCTCGGCGATGCTCATCTCCGAGATGAGCGAGGATGGGTCATTGACATTGGCAAGCACGCCAGGCACGTCGGTCAGCACGATTAGCTTCTCCGCCCTCAGTGCAGCGGCAATCGCGCCTGCCGCGTGGTCGGCGTTCACATTGTAGCTCTGTCCGTCCTCGCCAACCGCTACCGAGGAGATGACGGGGATGTAACCTGCCTCTGCCAGCACCTCCAGCAGCTCCGGGTTGACCTGCGTCACCTCGCCAACATAACCGATGTCTTTGCCTTCAGGCGTCAGCTTCCGTGCCACCAGCAGGTTACCGTCTTTGCCGCTCAGCCCCACCGCCTTGCCTCCAGCGCGGTGAATCAGCGACACGATGCCCTTGTTGGTGGTGCCCGCCAGCACCATCTCCACGATATCCATGGTTTCCGCGTCGGTGATGCGCAGTCCACCGGCAAAGCGGGGCTGAAGCCCCATCCTCTGCATCACCTCGCTCACCTCTTTGCCGCCGCCATGCACCAGCACTGGCTTGATGCCCACCGTGCGCAGCAGCACGATGTCCTGCATCACCTGCGCCTTGAGGCGCTCATCCACCATCGCCGCGCCGCCGTACTTCACCACGAACCGCTTGCCGCTGTAGCGCTGCATGTACGGCAACGCCTGCACCAGTAAGTTTGCTTGTTGAACTGCTTCCTGCACGTAACCACCTCCACAACGGCATTATTGTACCGGCAGGACGGCGATTGTGCAACGCAGCGCTACTCGTAGATCAGGATGCGCGGCGCCTCCAGCAGACCGTACGGCACGAACTGATACTCGTCTGTCCATGCGTCGCCAGCGGTGAAGCTCTCCGGTCCCACGCCGAACAGTTCACCCTGCTTGTGATGCAGGGGACCCAGCAGGTTGCGCGGGCTGGTGAACACCTCCACCGTAATTTCGTTTTCCCCCTCATGCACGAGGTCGGTGATGTCTACCTGGTATGGGTGCCACGCCAGCAGACCGGCGTACTGCCCGTTCACGTGCACACTGCACACGGGCGCCTGCGGCTTGCGGCACTCCAGCACCACGCGCTGTGCCTCCCCGGGCAGGTTCACCTTCCAGGTAAACCTCTGCGACCCGCAGAAGAACGGATATCCCTGCGAGCACCAATCCTCCAGTGTGATGGTCTTCGGTTCTGCACCGAGCATGAAACGATGGTTATCCTTCATGGCAAACACCCCAAAATCCCCCAGAATCATGATTGGCTCCAGCGTCAACCCCTCCACGAAGCGAAGGTGCTGTTCTATGACGTTGATACCTTTACGAAGCGTTCCCGTGATGTCCAGCTTGCGGAACCCGATGTCCAGCCACCAGCCTGCGTCCTTTGCTTCGACGCGCTTGCCGTTGATGACGAAGGTGCTGTATTCGGGTCTTTCCACCACCAGCGCGACGGGTGAGGTGGGTTCGATATCGCTCTCGAAGGTGTAGGTCAGCACCACATCACACGAGTTCGGTGAGCCCTGACGCTCTCGCTTCCACAACGAGACCCCGCCGTTGTGCAAATCCGGGTCGATGCCCAGATACTCCGCAAGCTGCTGGTGCAGTCGCCACATCGGCAACGGATCGGTGGCAGGCTGACCGGGGATGCTGAGCGTGGCGTAGTCCAGCAGAAGCACGTTCGGTTGAGTGCGCTCCACGCGGTAACCGCCGTCCAGATCGATCTGCATGGCGGGGTGACTGCGTCGCTCGTAGGTGTATCTGGTGCTACCGTCCACCATCAGCAGATAGGACTGCGTCGGACCGAACGGCAGGATACACCGGATACCGTCTGCTGCTCTATCTGCCGGCACAGCCAGTATTTCGCCCGTTTCTGCCCTCCACAGGCTCAGGTGTCCGTCAGCGCGGATGGTCACGCTCAGGTCGCCATGGTCGTCGTGCAGGTCACGGTTCACCAGAAACACCACCAGCGAGCCGTCCTCGTGGCGCACCAGCCGGGCGTTCACCGACCGGCAGACGTTGCCGTTTGGATGGGTCACCCGTACCATCGGCGGAAGGAGCGTATCCACCGCCTCCTGAAGTGCGGCAAATTCCTCGGGAATGTGCGTGACCGCAGGATGGTTCCACAGCGTCGTCAGCTCCCCTTGCGCTGATACGCCGTCGATGTGCGTCGCCTGCTCACCAACGGTGACCACTCTTCCGCCGCTCGCCAGCCAATCTCTCAGCAGGGACACGGTGCTTCGAGCCAGTGTGAGCGCAGGAGGTATCACCATCACCCGATACTTCGCCTGCCCAATCGTCAGGCACTCGCCATCCACCCGCGCGTGTTTCTGCATGATGAGCTCGTCGCCAAAGTCGTGGTCGTGCTGGATCTCGTTCAACCACTGGCTGATACGTGTGCACGCTTCGCCGTAGCGGTTGCACTCGTGCAGGTCGTTCGGGCGGAAGGTAGCCCACCCCGAGCCGATAGTGTGCAGCACCAGCAGTTCGCTCACGGGCGTGCCCGAAGCCAGCATCAGCGTCACGCGCGCCATGTACTCGGAGAGGTAGTGGTAATATTGCCACCACGGTTGCTGGTAGAAAACTGAGGGCGGGAAGTCGCGCTTGCGTCCGCCCCACATCGAGTACAGGGCGAGGTGCTGGTTCATGTAGGTCACGCCCTGCACGAAAAGGCTATCTGCGATCCACTTCTGCTCGGCGAAGGAGATGTTCCACCCCGAACAGCCGTAGGTTTCGCACAGCACGCGCTTTCTGCCCATCTGCCTCGCGACGCTGGATACCTGCCGCGCCAGCAGGGCATCTGGCAAGCGCCTCCCCAGATGGTCGATGCCGGGCGCCTGCATGTATTCGTACATCGGCATCGCCGCGCCGATGGCGGCTATCTGGTCGGGGAACGTGTCCTCCAGCAGGTAGTGCCCCGTCAGTTCGATGCCGTGCGCCTCGCACCAGTCATACAGCTGCTTGCCGAAGCTCTGCGCAAACATTTCGGTCAACAGGCGATGGAAGCGGTAGCGGTGCGCCGCTGCATCAGGCGTGTTGAAGAACAGCGCAGGTAGTGCTTCCGCAAGGGGATAGCCGTACTTCTCCATGAACTGCTCGGGCAACCGTTCGGTGAAAGGCAGTTTGTCGGGATGGAAGAACTTGCCGTAGTGTGGTTCGTCGGTGAAGATGCCCGGCACCGCTTTACCGAACTCCTCGCCGACCTCTCGCGCGTAGGCATCGTATGTATGGCGCAGGAAGGCGGAAACCGCCTCTGGGTTGAGCGTGTCGAGGTAGCTTCCGCCGTTGTACCATTGGCTGGGCGGGTCGTATCGCCACACAAAGCGCACCGCGGTTCTACCTGGGGGCACTGCTTCGTCGGCGTTCAGCGGGCGGAAGTCGCGAAGTTCACTTTCGTCATCCACGCACGAGTAACGCGCCAGCAGGCATCCTTCACCGGAAGCGGAGGCATCCTCACGGTACCAGGTCATGTGCTTGGCGCGGAACGCAGGGTGCATGGAAGGTACGTCGCCTCCAGCGAATCCGGAGGGCCAGCGGTCTTCATCGTATAGCCACGCCAGCATCCCACGCTCGCGCGCTTCCTTCACGCAGGTGCGGATGCGTGCCATCCACTCCGCCGACAGATACTCAGTGAGCAAGCCGGTGCGGGAGTGCATGAAAAAGCCTCCCATTCCCGCCTGCATCATACTCTCTATCTGGCGCACCAGCTCGGCATCTTCCAGCCGGTCGTTCCATGACCAGAACGGCGCGCCCCGGTACTCCATGCCCGGATTGCGGAAAGCCTTTTTCAATCCCATCGGCGTCCTTTCTCCCCCAGCTATAGTCCTGCCACCCAGCGCATCGCCTGCAACACCAGGCGGCGGTAGTTCGGATTCTCGTAGGCGTAATGGTCGTGCCCCAGCTGGATATACACCACGCGCGATCTGCCGTAGGTGTGCGCCCAGGCAATCACCCGGTTGCTGGTAGGCTCATCGGTGGTCAGTAGAGGCTTGACTTTGGGCAACACCTCGAAGTTGCCGTAGGTTTCGTCCCGGATGTCGAAATCCTGCAACCCTCTGGTCACAGGATGCCTGGGGCCGACCACTTGCACCTTAAATTGTACATCATGTTGAAAGGTGGATGCACCGCGCTCGGCGCCGTTTTGCTTCCACCTGTCCATGTGCCATCTACCGCCGATGATGTTGCGGTATTCCTGCCAGGTCTGATAGCTGGCGAGACTGTGGTGCAGAGCTACCAGCCCCTTGCCCTGTTTCAGCAACCTCACGAAGGCTTGCTGGCTCTCGTCGCTGATAGGTTGCCACATGTCGTAAAGCACGATGACGTCGAAGCCTTTTGCACCCTCTGGCGTCAGGCGAGCGTGTGCGTTGGGATGCTGAACCTCCTCGAAGGTAATGCCCTCGAAGCTGCGAAACATCTCGAAGAAAGGCTCTCGCTCGAAATCATGCCCTCCGGTGACGATGAGAACGCGCAACGGTTTGCCTGCGGTCATGGTGTGTGTCTCTCCCCCTGCAACGACAGATGTGCTGAATACGTAACCACATAGACTGAGAAGGCAGAATCTGGTTAGCATGGCTTCCTCCTCCTCTTTTAACTCGTACTCTCCCGATAGTACGGCTTGTGCGCCGGCGCCAGATAGCGCTGAACGTACTGCCCCCACGGCTTGCGATAGGTGCGGCACAGGTAGCGATTCGCCGCCTCGTCGCCGATGACTTTCTCCTGCCTCGGGTCCCAGTGTACGGCGCGCCGGGTGCGCAGGGCAATGTTCGCCAGATGCATCGCGTTCGTGGACAGATGCCCCCACTCGATGGGCGCGATAGCCTGCTTCCGGTTCTTCACGCAGTCGAGGAAGTTGCGGATATGCGGTTCATCCTGTGGCGAGCCTCCGCGTTCCCGTGGTCGGGTGCGGTCGCCCTCGGGCCAGACGACAAAGCCCTCGCGCAGGAGTCGCATGGTGCCGTTCGTGCCGTAGAAGGCGATGCCGTACCAAGATCCCTCGATGGGATGCGCGTTGGTGTGATGAACCGAAGCCTGCACGGTGAAGTCGCCGTAATCCAGCAGGGCATCCTGAGTGTCGGGGGTGGTACGGTTGTCCTTCAGCGCGAACTTCCCGCCGGTAGACACCACCACGCGCGGGGCGGTGACGCCCATCACCCAGTGCACGGTGTCGATGTGGTGGATCGCCCACGCCAGCATGTAACCGCCGGAGTAGTCCCACTGAAACCAGTAGCCGGGTGCGTAACATCGGTTGGGATTGAACGGGCGTTTCGGGGCGGGACCCAGCCACAGGTCGTAGTCGATGTCGGGTGGTGGCTCGGCATCGGGCGGCGCGCCGATGCCGTCGGGCGCTTCGTTCCACAAGTTCCATACGCGCACGTGCGTGATTTTGCCCAGGGTGCCCGAACGTATCAGCTCGCGCGCTTCCGCGAAGTGCTGTCCGCTGAGTTGCTGAGTGCCATGCTGGACCACCCTGTTGAACCGCTTCGCCGCGTTCACCGCGGCGCGCCCCTCGGCAACGTTGTGTCCCAGCGGTTTCTCCACGTAAACGTCTTTGCCCGCCTCGCACGCGGCGATGGTCATAATGCAGTGCCAGTGGTCGGGCGTGGTCACGAAAACCGCGTCGAGGTCTTGGCGCTCCAGCAGAAGGCGGAAGTCGGTGTACGGGGTGGCTTTGCCTCCGGTGATGTTCACTGCCTGCGCCAGCCGCTGTTGCATCACGTCGCACACCGCGGCGACTTCCACATCAGGATTCGCCAGCGCCACGCGCATCAGATGCTGACCCCGTCCACCGGTGCCGATAAAACCGAGAACCACCTTATCGTTCGCGCCAACTCGCGACACAGTGCATCCCTCCTTATCCGTAGGGCCACACGATGAACGTCTTGGTACCCGTGAAGATGCTCACCAGCATCCACAAAGTACCCATGGTGCACTCGCCCAGTACCAGCCCCAGGAAAAACGGCAGGGCGCGCTGGTACAGGCGCAATCCGCCCACCTTCATAATGGTCACCTTGCACACCCATGCCACCAGCAGGGAAAACCACAGCACGCTGAGGCTCCAGCTGCTGGAAATGGCGTACCCCACCGGGTGCAGGGGGAAGTTCGGAATATTCATGCGGAACAGGCTGAGCACTGCCGTCACCCCGAAGCCCACCATCATCGCCCAGATGACGTTGCGTTTCTGCAGGGACGACACCGAACCCGATAGCAGAGAGGTGATGCGGTCGTACGGCTCGCGCCCGAAGATGGTGCTGACGTAGGGGGTATCGGCTTTAGACGCTGCACCCCACTGATAGTGCAGGTGTACATTGACGAAGAAGCCAGTGAGCGTACCCCAGAAGACGGCAAACACCAGCACCCAGAACATCGCGCGCATGGACGAGCGGGTACGCTCTGCCGCACGCAATCCCTCGATTTGCGTGGGCATCGGGTGGGCGCGGTAGGCGCGATTGAACCCCTGCATGGGCGCGAACATCACCAGGTCCTGACGCTTCAGGTTCTCCACCCCAAACAGAAGCGGGATGAGCTGTTGCGGACCGGAGCCGTGCAGGTCGTGCGCAGGAGGACCCAGCTCGGCGCGCATGCGGGTGACCGCCAGCGAAATCGCCAGGTAGATGAGCAGGGAGAGCACGATAACCCAGCCGGTCATGCCGGTGGACAGAAAGAAAAGATAAATCGCCGCGAGGCTTGCCAGGAAGCCAATGCCTGCCCAGCGGTAAGAGAGCGCCTCTCCCTTATCGGTGCCGTCGGAGCCGCGCCAGATGGAGGAGAACCCGTGCGAGAGCGCCTTTCGCGCCGTGTACAGGGTGAACAGCGCAATGCCCATGTACGCGCCGAACGATTGCTCGTTGACGTACGGGAAGCCGGGTATCTGGTTCCACCCGTAGTACGCCGCGATGATGGGCTGAAGCTTCCACATCCAGAAGAAAAACCAGCACGAGAAGAGCAGGTCGGTCGGCAGAAGCACGCCGATGCCCACAATCCAGGGGAAGAAAGCGAGCGGGAGCCAGCCGATGGCGTTCCAGGGCGGGGTGGTGATGTACTGCTCCAGCGTCTGCCAGCGCATGTAAGGCTGCGGGATGGTGGGGAACAGGCGGTTCAGCCCGAACCAGATATCGTTCACCGCCGCCAGGGCGAAAGCAATCCAGAACAGGCGATTCTGAAACACGGGCACGCGCGGTTGCACCAGCTCCAGCGGCAGCTGCACCAGCGGGTAGGAGAGCCGCTCGCGTTCCGTCCACTGCTTGCGCAGGAGCACATTCAGGCAGAACATACCGAACGCCAGCACCGTGAAAAAGCCCGTCCAGACCAGCAGAACCGGAGCCCAGATACCCAGGTCGCGCGAGTTCCAAAAATTGGCGTTGCCGATGTAGTACTTGTCCACGGCGTCGGTATCGCTGACGAACAGCCATTTCGGCAGGTAGGGGATAACCTCGCTTGCCCACCGGTTGGCGGGGTTGGCGTATTTGAACGGATAGGTCAGGATGGGCGTGATGACCTCGATCAGGTCGTGCGAAGCCATCACCGCCGTCATCAGCGTGAAGAAGTATACCGTCATCAGCTCCGCTGGCGAGAAGCGCCAGCGCGGCACGATGCGTCCGACCACAGCATTCACCGCAATGAGACACAACAGCACAAACAGCACATGCGGGAAGAGCGAGATGGTGGTGGGCTGTCCCGCGTAGCGAATGGCTTCGATGGAGATGTTGAACCACGCAATCAACGGAGCAAGAATGACGCCGATGATCACAGCGCGGAAGCTCACACCACGTTGTGAGGGGATAGCCTCGTCGCGAGACTCTGCCTCTGCTCGTGCTCTCTGCCAGACCGTCGTTGCCATGCACTCTCTACCTGCTCAGGGTGTATGAGCGCCCCCGCCCCCAGCGTACTGGAGCGAAGGAGCGGGGACGGATGCGGGGGAACTACAACAAGCCCCTGGACCTGAGAAACTCCAGGCTGAGACGTGCGCTCTCCAGCGGTGGGTGTTTGCAAACGTCCTGCTCCACCGCCATCCACTTCACGCCGCTCTCCTCTGCCGCCCGGAAGATGGCTTCCCAGTCCAGAATGCCGTGCCCAACCTCGGCGAAGCTGCCGTCTTCCGCCATATCCTTCAGGTGCAGGAGAGGCACTCGTCCCGCATACTTTCGGATGTATTCGGCGGGGTCCTCGCCGCCATGCTTCACCCAATAGGTGTCCAGCTCCGCCTGCACCAGCTTCGGGTCGGTGTTCTCGTACAGAATGTCCAAACCATACTTGCCGTCGAACTTCTGGAACTCGAAGGAGTGGTTGTGGTAGCAGAACACGAACCCTTCCGCCACTACCTTCTCTCCGATGGCGTTCATGCGCTTTGCCACGCTCTTCCAGCCCTCAGCATCCCGACGCAGCTCCTCGGGCATCCATGGCACCACGATGTACTCCATGCCCAGCCCGCGCGCCAGCGTCAGCACGCTGTCGAAATCGTTCTCGAGCTGGTCGATAACGAAATGACCGCCGAACACCGTCAGCCCAAGGCTATCCAGAAACGCCTTCACCTCGGAGATGCTCATTCCGCCAGTGCCCGACAGCTGCACCGCCGGATAACCCATCTCCGCCACTTTCTGCAGGGTTCCCTTGAAGTCTCGCGCCATATCGTCGCGTACGGTGTAGGTCTGCAAGGCGATCCCGAACTTTCCCATGCTCCAAACCTCCTGCAAGATGACCTGCACCTCTCGATTCGCCGTCGCTGGGGATTTTCCCTGTACGCATGGGGACTTTCAACGTTGACGGAGCCGTTCCATCGCCTTCCGTACGGCGTTTCTGGCGTTCTCGTCGCCAGCGCTGGATGCCACCAGATAACCGCGCTGCTCCTGGGGTACCAGCACGATGAGCGCAAACCACATCGTATTGCTACCGGCGTGTTGAATCACCAGTCCCTTCGCCCAATCCGGCTGGCTCACTCCCCAGCCCATGGCGTAGTCGCTTCCTTCGGGAGGCGTGTGTAGTTTCTGGAAGCTGGCTTGAGATAGCAGGGAAGGTTTCTGTTCGACAGTGCCGCGCAGGTGCAGAATGGCAAAGCGCGCCCAGTCCTGCATGCTCAAATGCACCCGACCCGCGGGGCTGAAAGCCGGCGGGTTGTCCGCGAAGGGAGACGGCGGCACAGGCACATAGCCCTCGGAGGCAGGGCGGTGTCCCCAGGCGCCGTCGGGTGGCGCGCCGAACCCCGCGCTTCGGATGCCCAGCGGACGAAACAGCATCTCCTGCACCAGCTCCTCCCACACCTTGCCGCCAACTGCCTCCGCAATGGCTCCCGCCACCACGTAGCCGCCGTTGGAATAAACGACCTTCTCGCCCGGCTTGCCCACTGGCGTCTGCTGCAG
>CAKZNX010000395.1 GCA_937132045.1 uncultured bacterium | reverse complement strand
TGGTTGGGCGTCGCGAACACCGACGAGGTCACCATCCGATTCCCCCTGCTTCAGTACGTGCATCAGCATGAGGAGTACACGCTTCCGCAGGGCAATCTGCATCCTGCAGCACAGCGTGCGCTGTCGTGGGTGCGCCAGAGGCTCTCCGAGAAGTTCGCGCAGGGGCAGTGGCAGGAGATATGGGACCACGGCGGCGCGGAAAACTACTGCTGGCAGGTGATGGGCGATCGCTGGTACGCTCGGGCGCTCCCGTATCTTCCGGAAGCCACTCAGCGGCGGGTGAAAGCGGCGCTTCAGGGATACATGCGTGAACACGTTTTGCGCGAGGAGCATTACCAGCCGTTCAGGGGGATGCTGTTGCTGGTGGGTCCCGGTATCGGCACGTGGGGTGGCTACGACGATGCGGGCAAGTTCTCCTCGAACCTGCTGGAGACCCTGTGGTGCTACGGCTACTACACCAGAGACTGGGCGACGCTTCGTGAAAGGTGGAATATCATTAAGCGATTCTTTATCACGCCACTGGAATGTGACTGGAAGTCCTTCGGGCGCTACGCCATCGCCGAGCTGGGCGACGAGGCTCCTCCGCCGCTATACATGGCGCGAATTGCGTTCCAGGTGGGCGACCTGCCAACCTATCGCTTCGCCTGTTACGTCTTCGTGCGCGAGCTGGTACACCACTACGTGAAGCAGGTGGGACAGCGCTACTTTGTCGGGAGGCAGCCCTGGCATTCTACCGAGGCGATGCCGGAGCAGGTGTATCTGACCAACCTGTGGGGCGACATCGCCGGCTGGCAAATCGACGGACCCACCTATCCGAAGGTCACGGGCGAACGGCAGTACGAGAACCGCTGGGTACGCTTTGGGAGTGAAGACGTGGCGCGCTTCTACCGCGACGTGCTGGCAACGGAAGTTCGTGCGGAGTTGAACTGGCTTCTGACGCTGGCGCGAGGCGACAAGACACCCTACCGCCTGCATGAGGACACTGCTCACATCGCCCCGTCACAGATTCGCCTGCGGTCGCTGCTTCTTCAGGAAAGTCTCGAGGCGCTGTTGCAGTTATCGTCGCATGAGCAGTGGCAGCTGGGACGCTCCGCAGACGGCACGGCGTTCTGTCTGTCGTTCGTGCGCTCGGCAAGCAGACCGACCCTGCGCCGGCTCATCCCTCCCCAGCGCGGTGGGGAGTTCAGCAAAGGACTGGAGAGCCTGAAGGTGGAGGGTTTCCCCGCCCTGACCCTGGCGGTGGAGGCAGCGCGTGGCTACCCGGCGCTCCGCTGGTGGGCATGGGAGCCGCCAAAGAAGGCGGAGGGCAAGCCAGCAGGCGACCGCTGGAGTTTTGGACTGGTTCGCATCGCGCAGTGGGAAACCATCTCTTGGCGTGAAACCCGTCTCAACTGGAATACCGCCACTTTCACACCGTATTCCGCCCGCTGAGGGCGAAATACGGTGCTGTAGCTGAGACCTCTTAGCCCGTACCACATCGGGTTCTTAAACAATCTTTAACATTTCCTTGACTTCTCCTTAACGAAAGATTGATATGTTCATGCGTGCCAAATAACCTCAGCGAGGAGGACATGTATGCGAGAACCATCCGACATTGTGCGACCAGTCGTGGGCGTGGTGCTGGCTGTGTTGGTTCTGTCTGCTGCAGCATTTGCGCAGGCGTCCAAGCCGCTTAGCGACGCTCAGAAGACAAGGCTGCGCAGTGCTCTCGAGACCACCAAACAGCGTGTTGTCTCGCTCAAACAGCAGACTGCCCTCTGGAGTTCATCCCTGTCCAGCTCTCAGCCCTCGCCGGACGATGAGAACGGTTCGGAGCCTCCGGCGAACGGCGAAGAGGTGCTTCAGAAGCTCGTGGAGATCGAGCAGAAGCTGAGCGACATGCAAAGAGCCATTGAGGACATCCAGGGATGGATTGAGGGGCAAACCGAAAGCCTCATGGTGATGTCGAACGACATTACCGAGATCAAGCGGTTCAGAGCGGGCAACTACATGCAGTTTCAGTACCGCGACACCAACGAGCCCGGCGGTACACCGGATGCCTTCGCCATGCGCCGGGTGCGCCTGTCTCAAACCAACCTCATCGATCCCCGCACCAGCATGAGACTGTCCTTTGACGTGGCTACCGGCACCGATACGTTGCAGGCACAACTCCGCGATGCGCAGCTCATCTACGACATCGAGCCATCAGATGTGAAGGTCGGCGTCCAGCTTCTGCTGGGTCAGCAAGCGTTACCGCTGGGCTACGAGCTGGAGCGGTCGTCTGGCGAGCGCGAGTTTCCAGAGCGCACCTACGTGAACCGCGTGATGTTCAACGGGGAGCGCGGACGCGGGCTTTATCTTCGCTACGGTACCGGCGCCAGCTCGCTGGTGCATCTGGGCGTGTGGGATGCCCTCACCTTTAACGATCCGGAACAGCGCGGTAGAGCTCCCGGTGTGGCGAACCGGCTTGCCATGACGGGCGGGCTGCGTGTCTACAGCACCACCTACGACCTCGGCGTGTCGGGCTTCTTCGGCAAGCGACCAGCTTTCACTGCAGGTAACGCCACTTCGCCCGAGGTCGACAGGCGCTTCATCTTCGTGGACGGAAGCTACATCGGGCTGCTGATTCCAAACCTGTTTGTGCGGGGCGAGGTGATGTTCGGCAAAGACCGCGTCCCTAGCACGACCGCTGCACCTACCCGTACCGCCACCGACATGCTGGCATGGCACGTGGTGCTGGGCTATAACCTGTCGACACGTAACCAGCTGGCTCTGCGTTACGAGAGTTTTGACCCCGACCGCGATACCAGCGGAAATGCAGTGCATGGTTACGGTGCGGCATACATCTACTACATCAACCCGGGCGCACGTGTTACCGCTGCGTACGAGGTGCTGTTTGATCCAGCGAGAAAGCCAAACCGTTACCACACGACCACACTGCGTCTGCAGTTCCGAATGTAGGAGGTACGTGCAATGAAGAAACACTGGCTCACAGTCCTTCTAGCAACCATTGCGGTTGCGTCGGTCTCTGCCCAGCAGATCAGCGTCAAAGGCTCGGACACGATGCTGATCCTCAATCAGCGATGGGCAGAGGAGTATTCGAAGGTGAAACCGTCGGTGGGCGTGGCGGTCACTGGAGGCGGTTCCAGCATCGGCATCAACGCCTTCATCAACGGAGTGACCGACATCTGCGCCGCGTCACGCCCCATGCGCAAGAGTGAGGTTGACCGCGCTCGCAGCCGTGGCTCCATCGCCAACGAAATCCCGGTGGCAATCGACGGGCTGGCGATCGTGGTCAACGCTTCCAATCCCATCCGCTCACTCACCATGGACCAGGTGCGACGCATCTTCATCGGCGAGATTACCAACTGGAATCAGGTGGGCGGACCCAACCTGCCCATCGTGACCTTCAGCCGCGACAGCAACTCGGGCACCTATGGGTTCTTCCAGCAGAACGTTCTGCTGAACCGCAACTGGGGCAAGGGCGTGCGCTTCCTGCCCGCCACCAGCGAGATCGCGCGCGAGGTCGCCCGCACTCCGGGCGGGGTTGGATACGGCGGAGTGGCGTACTTCAAGAACAAGCCCAGCCTCAAGATTGTGCCCATCGCCCCGCGAGATGGCGTCGACCCCATTCCCCCCGATGAGGAGAACGTGCGGGCAAAGCGCTATCCCATCTGGCGATACCTGTACTACTACACCAACGGCAAGCCGAAGGGCGCGGTGGCAGACTACATCAACTGGGTGCTGTCCCCGGCTGGTCAGCGCATCGCGGAAGAGGTGGGCTACTATAGCCTGAAACCGCTGTAACGCGACGGATCGCGGGGAAGGAGTGGCTTCGCTCCTTCCCCCTCTGCTCAAGGAGGCTGTATGCGCTGGCTGGGACGGCTGTTCGAAGCGGGGGTGTATGTTACGGGCATCACTGTGTCGCTGGTGGTGCTGGTCATGTTCTACTACGTCGCGCGGGAGGCGCGCTACGCTTTCGGCGACACCTTTGCGTGGGGCTTCAGGCTGGCTCTGCTTCCTGCAGACAGCAGTGACGATATGTCCCCCGGTTCGGCTCCTTACACCACCCTCGTGACGGTCAATGCGGAAGGCTCGGATGGGCTCGACGAGCACGAGGAGATAGTGCCTGCTCCATCTGTATCGTCGGTAGAAGGGGAGATGATGCTGACGACCGCTGCCACGCTGGTTTCGGATATCACCGACATCCGTGCGGACAGGCTGTACCGCGATGAATGGCGGGCGCTGAAAACGACACAGCAGGGCGATCAGTTTCTGGTGCTGGGATACGCGACGCCGCGCTACCAGCAGAAGACGATGGTGCTCGCCTGGGAACCCGACTCCGGTTTCGACCCGACGCTGTCACCGTACCGGCTGGTGCTGAGACTGGTGCGCGCACCTCATGGGGTGGATGTACAACCTTTTGATATTGACCTGAAGCGTCAACCATCAGGCAGGATAACCCTGCCTGCCTGGGTAGCCCGAACCGATGCCGAGAGGAGTAACGGTTACGTCTTCGAGATACAGGCAACGCCCCACCGCAGCGCCTTTTGGGCGACCCTGCGAGGGATATTCTCTACCGAGTGGGCACCGACGCTGATGTATCCACGCTACGGCGTCCTGCCGTTATTGATAGCGACCACCCTGATGAGCGTGCTGGCGATGCTATTTGCCACCCCTCTGGCGGTTGCGACAGCGTTGTATCTCAGCGAAATCGCCCAACCACGCCTGCGCGAGTGGCTCAAACCGGCTCTGGAGCTGATTGCCAGTGTCCCGTCGGTGGTACTGGGCTACTTCGGTTTGATGTTCGTGGCGCCGTCCCTGCAGAACTGGCTGGGTCAGGCATTGGGCATGGAGTCGGGGCGCAACCTGCTGACCACCTCGGTCATGCTGGCGGTGCTGGCAATACCCATTGTGGCTTCGGTTACGGAAGACGTGTTGAAAACGGTGCCCGAGAGCCTGCGCGAATCCGCCATGGCTCTGGGCTTGACGCGCGGTGAAATGTTGTGGAAGGTGCTTCTGCCTGCGGCGCGCAGCGGCATCATGGCAGCGGTTCTTATTGGCGCGGCGAGGGTATACGGAGAGACCATGATTGTGTGGATCCTGAGCGGCGGCACGGCAAGTATGCCCTCCCTCTCGTCCCTGCAGGATGTGAGCAGAGTGCTGGTCGGCTCCACCCGCGGCGTGCCCGACACCATTGCGATCGAGATGGGCAACGTCGCCTTCGAGAGCGTGCACTACGGGCACCTGTTCCTGCTGGGCGTGTTCCTGTTTGCGGCGACAGTGCTTGTCAACCTGACAGCCCTTTACATTGGACGGAAGCAGGTATGGAGAGTGTAGGCGAGACTGTTTTCATCCCGGCTCGGACAGGCAGGCGCGTTCGACGGCAAATCATCGACCGGGTGCTGGTGCTCGCCTTGACTGCCTTGGCTTTTGCCAGCGTCGCTACGGTGCTGGGCATCATCGGCTTCATCATCCTCAAGGGATTGCCGGCGATCAGTCTGTCGTTTCTCACCAGTCCCCCGCGGGAAGGCATGAGTGCGGGGGGCATCTACCCGATGATCCGCGGTTCCGTCTTGCTGATGCTGGGCACGCTGGTGCTGGTGCTGCCGCTGGGTGTGCTGGGCGGCGTCTTCCTTGCCGAGTACGCCGGTCGGAGCACGTTGAGTCGGCTCCTGCACGCCAGCATTGCCAGCCTGGCGGGCACGCCATCGGTGATTTTCGGGCTATTCGGGCTGGCTGTGTTCGTGCTGATGATGAACATGGGGGTGAGCCTTCTGGCAGGTTGTCTGACGCTGGCGCTGTTCACCCTTCCCGCGGTGGTGTTTACTACGGAAAACGCTATCCGGTCGGTGCCCGAGAGCTTCATCGAGGCGGGACTGGCGCTGGGGTTATCTCGCTGGCAGTTGATGTGGAAGGTCGTCCTGCCCAACGCCCTTCCGGGCATCCTGACCGGTATCGTGCTGTCCACCGGGAGGGCGGCAGGCGAGGCGCCCCCCATTCTGCTTACCGCGGGTATTTACTACGCTACCGGCGACCTGCCGCGAGGATGGGACATTCTGAAACAACCGGTGGCGAACCTACCTTACCACCTGGCGGAAGGATACCGTCAGGGTGGAGTGATTCCGGAGGCGATTGTATGGGGAACCTGTCTGACACTGATGTTGTTCGTACTGCTCATCAACATGTGGGCGATTATCGTGCGCACGAGAGTGCGCCGGAAACAGGCATGGTAGAAACAGCCTTTCCTCTGGCAAACGAGCAGGTCGTGGTGTCGGCGCACGATCTGAGCGTGTTCTACGGGGAGACGCAGGCGCTGAAGAGCGTTACCCTGCCCATCGCACGCAACAGGGTGACGGCGCTGATCGGACCGAGCGGTTGCGGTAAGAGCTCCTTCCTGCGCAGCCTGAACCGGTTGAACGACCGAATCCCGGGTTTTCGCCTGCAGGGTCGTGTACGGATTCTGGATATCGATCCGTATGGGAGCCGGGTAGACATGATCGAGCTGCGGCGTCGGGTGGGCATGGTCTTCCAGAAGCCGACCCCGCTACCGATGAGCATCTACGACAACGTGGCAATCGGTGCGCGCAGTCACTATGGATTGCGTGGACGACGGCTGGATGAGGTGGTGGAGCAGGCGCTGAGACAAGCAGCGCTGTGGGACGAGGTGAAGGACATCCTGCGCCGTCCTGCACTGCAGCTGTCGGGCGGACAACAGCAGCGTCTGTGCATCGCGCGAATGCTCGCGGTGGACCCCGAAGTCATTCTGATGGACGAACCCTGCAGTGCGCTGGACCCGGTGAGCACTTTCCGCATCGAAGAGCTCATGGTGGAGCTGGCAAAGGAGCGAACGGTGATTGTGGTAACGCACAACATGCAGCAGGCGGCTCGCGTGAGCCACTACACGGCGTTCTTCATGTACGGCGAGCTGATCGAATACGGCGCCAGCAAGGAGTTTTTCCTGAGTCCGAAAATGCAGGCTACCGAGGACTACATCAGCGGAAGGTTCGGGTAGGAACGCCGAACAACATGGGCGAATCGCCTCAGTCTGAAGCCTGGTTTCAGTCGCAGGGACAACGCGCCGATGCCGAGCGTCTGACACATCCCTCCTGTTACCGTAAAACCACCGGATTCTCGCATTACCCCCATGAGTGGTACGAATCTTGCACTATAGAGGGGTGCAGGAGTGTACGCTCAAGCACAACTGGACACCGACCATAACGCCGGTTCAATCGGCGAGAGATACGGTTTTCCGTTCAGACACTCACTCTTTCATTCCTGCGATTTTCCCCGGCATTGCCGGGGCTTTTTTTCATTTAATGGCTTTTTTAACTGAGGTGTTGTATAATAGAGATAGAAGCTGGGTGCATTTCACAGAAAAATGCACCCTTTTCGGGAACATTGACAGCGAAACAGGCGTCAGTAAAAGCGGAGATCGGCGCAGTGAGGCGGGAGAGGAGGTGTGTGATGGAAGCGGAGCGCCGAGTATCGCTGTTGTTCCCGCGGAGCTGGCAACTGGTATCCGTGTATGTTCCGGCGAGCGCTGTGGATTACGTCAAAGAGCGTAACATGCAATTATGGTTATCCTTGTACGAGCGCGACGCGGAACAGGCAATGCAGGTCGGAGAACGGTTGGGGCTGGTGATGCCCCAGAAAGCCACTTCGTCGTGATGGAACGACAGCAGAACAAAGCCCAAAGCCATCAGGCTTTGGGCTTCTTGTTTTTCATGGTCCACTTCACCTAAGTGGACGGACGTCGCGAGCCTCAACCGGGACGGAATACCGGCGCGGGGTCATCATCCTCCACAATCGTCACCGCAGGCACGCCCAGACGCTCAGCGACCAGACGAGAGACACGGTTCATCTCCTCGCGGTTCCAGCCAGATGCCTGCCACAGGATGCGGTTGCCTGAGTCCAGCAGGTACAATGTGGGAACAGAGACCAGGTCGTATGCCACAGTCGCCTGCAACCCCTCATCGAGCACCTGCGGATAGGTCACGTTTCCGTATGTGCGCGCATAGTTGATAGTCGCTGCGGCGTCATCCTGCGACACCCCCCACACCTGGAATCCCCTGCCTTCGTATGCCCGGAACTTCTCCAGATAGGGCGTGGTGAACTGGCACACCGGGCAGGACCCCTTGTAGAACGCCAGCAACAGCAACCCATCCCTGCGGGCATCGGCAGTGGAATAGTCCTTGCCGTCCACCCCACGAAAAGTGAAATCCACCGGCGCATCACCGGTAGCTCTGGTTGCCACGCATTCACACCTCCTTCTATCTTACGAGGGGATTTACTTGCGCACCCGCTTTTGCCAGTTAGGTGGCAGATCAATGAGACCGTAGATGCAGTACGGAGCTCCGACGCGCACCGCCCACGCCGCATCACCGTATGAGTAGTGCCAGAACTCATCCCGGCAGTTGCTGAATCCTGCACTCAGCATTGCCTGCACCAGCATCATTCGGTTGCGATGTGCCTCTGGCGTCAGTCCCTCTATCCAGGTGGGCGCAGCCTGCCAGCCCGAGAACGGCGACGTGACGTCCAGCGGCCTGCCGCCGGGCGACAGCAGCTGCACATCCACTGCTCCACCGGTGCAATGCCCTGGCGGTGCTTTCTGGTCCACCGGTGCGAAAAACCGATTGGTCATTCGGCGCAGAGTGGCATAGCTCCACCCAGGATGTTTTTCGCGTAGCTGGTTGAAATATGACTCGTAATGCTCCCGCTGCATCTCCAGCGTGCGGTAAGCGGTGGTCACTCGCAACCGGTAACCGGGCGGAAGGAGCTCCTGTGCTCGGTTCAGCATCTCTGCCACGGTAGCGCGGAGGAACGGAATACACTTGCGAGCCACTCGCACCTTCGGACAGGCTTTGCGGATATCCACCAGCGGCTCGTCACACTCACGCAGTGGCACCCTGTTCAGGGCGGCAATGGGTTCGGGTGTTCCTCTCTGGCGCCAGTCGCTCACCTGTGCACCTCATCCATGAAATAGCAGCCCTCGTAGACCAGCTCGGCAGCACCCGTCAGCACAATGGGCGACCCCGGTCGCCACTGCACCCGAAGCACCCCTCCAGCAGAGTGCACCTCTACCTGCTCACCGACGAAACCGTGTAACTGTGCCGCGACAGCAGCAGCGCAGGCTCCCGTGCCACAGGCAAGCGTCTCTCCCACCGCACGCTCCCAGATGCGCAACCGCAGACGGGTTGGGCTTTCCACCACCGTCCACAAGACACTGGTGCGCTGAGGGAAAAGAGGGTGGTTCTCGATCAGCGGGCTCTCCCGCAGGAAGCGCTCGTCGTCGGGCAGGCTGTCCACGAACAGCACTCCGTGCGTCGACCCGGTGGAGAGCGCAGTGATGCGCACCGTTCCGTGAGGCAATGGCACCGGCAGCTCCATCACCGGAGCCGATTCGGCGACCACAGGCACCTGCGCTGGCTCGAAATGCGGTTCGCCCAGCTCCGCCTGCACCTCCCCATCGGAAAGCAGCTCGACTTGCTTGTCTCCGTCTATGGTTTCCACCACAAAACGGCTTCCGTCCACCAATCCGCGCTGCACCGCCCATTTCGCGACGCAACGCAGACCGTTACCGCACATGTCCTCTGTACCATCGGGATTGAACATGCGCATTCGCACCGGATGGCGTCTGCCCCGGCCCACCACCAGCAAGCCGTCCGCCCCAATGGCGAACCGCCTGCGACACAGCACACGCGCCAGTTCGGGCAGGGAGAACGACGAAACTGCCTCTTCCTCCACCACCACAAAATCGTTACCCAGCCCGTGCATCTTGGAAAAGGGAAGGCAGGTCATTTTGCTCGGCAGTTAATTCGCAAATCCCGTCTTTCTGAGCAACTCCATATCCACGCCGCCGCTACCGCCCTGTCGCCACTCCAGCAGACGCTCGATGTACTTCGCCAGCATATCGAACTCCAGGTTCACGCGGTCGCCAATGCGGCGGAAACCCAGCGTGGTCACCGCCCGTGTGTGCGGGATCAGCCACACGCTGAACTCGCTGCGCCAGGTATCCACCACTGTGAGGCTGACGCCATCCACTGCCACCGACCCCTTGGGCACCGGGTAGCGCATCCACTCCCCATGCACGCGCACCACCATCACAACCGCGTTGCCCTGCGGCTCCAACCGCTCGACGACGCCGGTAGTGTCCACGTGCCCCTGCACGAAATGCCCGCCGATGGAATCGCCAACGCGCAGCGGATCCTCCAGATTCACCCTGTCTCCCGGCTTCAGCTCGCCAAGGTTGCTCCTTCGCAGGGTCTCTAACACGGCGTCAAACCTTAACCGCGCCTGCTGTTTCTGCACCACCGTGAGGCAGACGCCGTTGACCGCCACGCTGTCACCCACCTCTGCTCGCTGAGAGATGTGCGGAGCATGGATAACCAGCCGGGCGCCTTCTGTGCTGGCATCGACGCGCTCCACTTCGCCCAGCTCCTTCACGATGCCGGTGAACATTCCTCGCCGACCTCCCAGCAGGGATAGCCCTGCACCATCATATCCCGCCCGATTTTCCTCCAGTGTACCCTATCCAGTCGCGGAGAGTGCTCCACCAGAGGATATCCCAGCCCCTCCACGGCGGTGGGCGCTTCGCTACCACCAATAATTACCGGTGCGTAGAAGAAGACCACCTTGTCCACCAGCCGGTGTGTCAGCAGGCTGGCAATGAGCGTACCCCCGCCCTCGCACAGAATGCCCGTGATTCCGCGCTGTGCCAGCGACTGTATCAGATGGCGCAGGTCCACTCGTCCCGTTTCATCTGCGGGAAGCACCTCCACCTCCACACCCCGCTCACGCAGGTTGCGCAGTCGGTCAGCAGGCGCTCTGTCGGTGGTGACAATCAGCGTTGGCGCCTCATGCACATCCAGCACTCGTGCGCTGTCGGGGCATCGAAGCGCACTGTCCACCACCACCCGCAGTCGCGGCAACGGCTCCTTCAGGCGGGGCAGACGCACGGTCAGCAGGGGGTCATCTTTCTGCACCGTGCCCACACCGACCATGATAGCGTCGTGTCGCGCTCGCATCCGGTGCACAAGGCGGCGCGCCGGTTCATCGCTTATCCACCTGCTGTCGCCCGTGCGCGTGGCGATCTTGCCATCCAGCGACATCGCCGCCTTGACGGTCACGAAGGGCAGTCCGATGGTCTGGTATTTCAGGAAGATTTCGTTCAGCTGGCTTGCCTGCTGCTGAAGTATACCCACGTGCACCTCGATACCGGCGTCGCGCAGTTTCTGGAACCCTTTGCCCGCCACCTGCGGATTGGGGTCCTGCATGGCGGCGTACACACAGCGCACCCCCGCCTCGATGAGCGCATCGGCACAGGGGGGAGTACGTCCCCAGTGACTGCACGGCTCCAGAGTGACATACAGCGTGGAACCGCGCGCCTTCTCACCCGCCCGACGCAGGGCTTCCACCTCGGCATGAGGCATACCGGCGCGTCGGTGGTAGCCCTCGCCGACGATGTGCCCCTCTTTGACGAGTACCGCTCCCACCATGGGATTGGGAGCCGTGTAACCCCGTCGGGCGAGAGCCAGCGCGCGGCGCATGAATATCTCTTCAAAGGGCGCCTTCATTCCGTCCGTCGTCGGAAGGTGAGGTGGTAAATGTGGGAGGTTTTTGTATCAGCTCGTCGATCATCTGCCTGCGCTCCCGGAGATAGCGCTGAAGCGTCTCGCGAACGTCCAGCAAAGCCACCAGCACCAGCGCCATCACCAGCACGAACATGCCGACCGCAAACTGCAGCAGACGCAGGAGACGTGCCCCTTCGCTGGCAGCACCCGCTGGCAGCAGAATCGCCTCCCTGAACTGCAGTGCCAGCGCCAGCGCAAGCAGAAGGGTGCACCCGATAGCGCGCAGAGTGAACTGGCGTCGCGAGCTGATCCCCCTGCGAACGGCTCGCGCCTCGCGCCACAAAAACACCGCCGAAACCGCCAGCACTGCCAGAGTCAGCCACACCGTGCCTCACACCCTCTCCTGTGCCTCCCATACCGCCTGACGCAGCTCCTCGACGCCAGCGCGCACTCCGTCGGGATGCCCGAACACAGCCGAACCTGCCACCAGCACGCGCGCTCCTGCCCGCACCACCAGCGGCGTGGTGGCGCCGTTGATGCCTCCGTCCACCTCGAGCCAGGCATCGCTCCCCGCCTCGTCCAGCATCGCGCGAGCACGCGCGATTTTGCGCAGCATCTCCGGGATAAACTCCTGTCCGCCGAAACCGGGGTTCACCGTCATGATCAGGAGCAGGTCGATGTCCGGCAGGACGTATTCGATCGCGTTCAACGGAGTCGCCGGGTTCAACGATACGCCTGCTCTGGCACCGCACTCACGGATGCGCGCCAACGTGCGCTGAAGATGCGTGCTCGCCTCCGCGTGAACGGTGATGATGTCGGCGCCTGCCTGCGCGAACTCCTCAATGTAGCGCTCGGGCTGAACAATCATCAGGTGCACGTCGAATATGGCGTCCGAGTGGTGACGCAGTGCGCGCACTGTCTGTGGTCCGAAGGTGATGTTTGGCACGAAGACGCCGTCCATCACATCGAAGTGCAGAAACTCGGCGCCTGCCTCAGCTGCCTGGCGCGCCGCCTGTGCAAAGTTGGCGAAGTCCGCCGACAGAAGCGAGGGCGCAATCAGCACAAGCGGCATCTCGCTCAAGGGCGCACCTCCTCGTGCACCAGCTGGTTGTCCAAGTAGATGCGGAAAAGCACGTTACGCCCTCGCACCCGCACCGGTACGATGAGCCGTTCGCCCGCGACGTGAGACTCGTCCAGAACCGTGTACGCGCCCAGCACATCCTGCACCTCGACGCGAACCTGCACCATCCTGCCCGGCTCGCCCTGCACGGGAACGACCAGTTCAAAGCCTCGCTCCCTGTCGCCAGCAAAGGGCTCGGGGATGGGGGGTCCGCTGCTTACCTGAAGGTCTACCGGTGTATCGCGGGGCACTCGCTCTCTGGGCTGGATGGACTGCGACAGCACGGTACCGGCGGGCGCGGTGAGATGCGCTTTTGTCTCTACGTTTCTTATCTGCAGTCCTGCCTCAACAAGTTGCTGGCGCGCGACATCCTCGCTCTTGCCCTGAACATCGGGTACCAGCACCGTGCGCGCTCCTTTGCTGACCCACACCTGTACGCTTCCGCCCACCTTGACGCTGGATCCGGGCTCCGGTTGCACCAGGTACACCGTTCCCTCAGGAAACTGCTCGTTGTACTCCTCCTGACGCACCACCAGGCTCAGTCCTGCTTCTTGTGCCAGACGCCGCGCTTCCACCAGCAGTTTGCCCTGCAGGTGGGGCACCGGTACCTCCTTCGCCGGGCGCGTCACCCAAAAGGCAACCGCAGCCAGCGCAATCACCACCAGACCCGCCAGAACCGCCAGCACGCGCGCCAGATACTTCAAAATGCGCAGCTCGGTGTCTTCACGCTCCGCGGAACCTTTCGCGGCAGGTCGGTGCGCCTCCGCTCCAGCGGCTGACGGGCGTTCCAGAGGCGACCACGACAGCGGTTTACCAAAACGCAGGGCATCATGCACTGCCCGCAGGTCCTGCAACATCGCGCCCATATCCGGGTAGCGCTGTTCGGGTAGCTTCTGCATGGCTTTGAGCACGATTCCCTCCACCGCACGGGGCACACCCGGGTTCACCGCTCGCGGACTGGGTGGTGGGTCCTTGGCGTGGCGCAGCGCCACTGCTACCGGCGTATCCGCAGGGAAGGGCACTCCGCCCGTGATCATCTCAAACAGGATAACACCCAGCGCATACACGTCCGCCGCTGGCGTCACCTGCCATCCCTCAGAGACCTCCGGCGGCAGATATGGGGCGGCGCGAGTCAGCCATGCAGTCTGTGCCATCGGTGACGCCTGAAGCGCCGGTAGCAGCCCGAAGTCGGTGACCTTGATCAGCCCCTCCTGCGAGACAACGATGTTGTGGGGGCGCAGGTCGCCATGCGGTATCCCTGCACGGTGGGCGCTTTCCAGCCCTTCCGCCACAGCCAGCGCGATGTCCACTGCTACCGACAGGGTGAATGGAGCCACTCGCCGAATGCGTTCCTTCAAATTGATACCACGCACAAATTCGGTGACGACCAACAACTGTCCCTCGTGCTCGGTCACCTGCAGGATGCGCGCGATGCGGGGATGATTGAGAGGCGAGGTAGTATTGAAGCACTGGCGCAGAGCGTTCACGAGGGCAGTATCGTCGGCGAAGGCAGGCAGCAGCAGTTTGACGGTCACCAGCGCATTGGTTTCGTGGTCTCTGGCGCGGTAGGCAGCAAAGAGGCTTCCCTCCCCCAGTTTCTCCAGCAGTTCGTATCGCCCTGCCAGCACCCGACTAATCACGCCTGTTCGCCCCCTTCGCGCTGGCCTCGGCAGAGGTCGCGCGGCGCGCCAGCCATACCACGCCTGCAATCAAAGCAACTGCATACACTTTCTCCAGAATCGCCACACTCGCCTCGGGCAAACCAGCCGGCAAGCCGAGGAACACCACAGCTACCGCCACAATCCACAACGCTCCGAAGAGGTCCAGCACCATATCCAACCGGATACCTCCTGTTACGTGCTCGCCCTGCCAAACCGTTCGCGATGCACTTGCAGTGCGTGAATCACCTCTTTCTCATTCACCACCATCGGCAGACGTGCCTGCCCGATACGCTCGATAAGCACGAAGCGGAGATGTCCGCCGCGCGCCTTCTTGTCGCGCGCCATGACAGCGAGCAGTTCTTCATGCGATACGCCCAAAGGCAACGCCACCGACAATCCCAACGCCCGCAGGGCAGACGTCATCTGTTCCGCCGAGCCTTGTGGCGTTATCCCCTGAAGCTCGCCCAGCAGGGTGGCGAACACCATTCCGATGGCAACCGCCTCGCCGTGAAGCAGACGCCCGTAACTCGACACCGCCTCCAGAGCGTGCCCGAGTGTGTGACCGAAGTTCAGGATGGCACGAACACCCTGTTCCGTCTCATCTTCCGAGACAATCTTTGCTTTGATCTCACAACAGCGGTGAATGATGTCAGCCAGGTGTGCGCTGCTACCGTGCCGAAGCCAGTGTGCCTCGTCATGAACGAGCTGCCACAACGACTCGTCTGCGATTATACCATACTTGAGGATTTCCGCCAGACCGGCGCGGAAGTGACGGATGGGCAACGTCTTCAGGGTATCGGTATCGATCAGCACGAGCGACGGTTGATAAAAGGCTCCCACCAGGTTCTTGCCCTCCGGCAGGTTCACGCCCGTTTTACCGCCCACGCTGGAATCCACCTGCGCCAGCAGGGTGGTGGGCACCTGCACATAGCGCACACCACGCAGGTAACATGCAGCAACAAAGCCCGCCAGATCGCCAATCACACCGCCCCCTATTGCCAGCACCACACACCTTCTGTCCAGAGCGCGCTGTGCCATCTGCCTCAGCAGTCGCCCAACGACCTCCCAGCGCTTGGTGCGTTCGCCCGGAGGCACCGTCAACAGATGAACAGGGATGCCCTGCTGCGCCAGAACCGCACCCACAGGTTCCGCATACCACTGTGCCAGCCGCGGGTGCGTCACCACCGCTACCTGCGACGGCTGCAGACTGGTGATATGCGCTGCTGCCTGCCGCAACAGACCGGAACCGATGAGTATCGGATAGCTGCGACTGTCCAGACTGACACCGAGTGTTAAAATGGGCGTGTTGCTTTCCATTGCTTCACCAGTTCTTCGATACGTGCAACTGCCTGTTCTGGCGACAGCCTCGAGGTATTCAGGTGCAGGTCAGCGCAGGAGTAAGCCTGCTCGCGCTCTTTCAGCAACCGCCGTATCTCCGCCATGGGGTCTGGGGCCGAAGCCAGCTTCGGGCGCGAGGCAATGGGCTGAACCCTTTGCAGGATGACCTCTGGCTCCGCCGACAGCAGCAGGATCACGGCATGTCGGCGCAGGGACTGAACGTTCTCGGTACGGGTCGGGGCGCCTCCGCCTGTGGCTATCACCAGCTGGCGTTGCGTCTCGAGCTTGTGCAGTATTTCCGTTTCCATCTGCCGGAAGAAGGGTTCGCCGAGGCGCTCGAAGATCTGCGCCACACTGCAGCCCACTCTCTCTTCCACCATTGCGTCGGTATCGACGAACTGCCAGCCCCACCGTTGCGCCAGCATCTGCCCCAGCAGGCTTTTGCCGGTGCCCATGAATCCGATCAGGGCGACATTTGGAAGTACGTGCTCTCGCATAGGCAGATGAGAAGCGCGGGGGTGGATACCCCCGCGCCGATCCGTAACGAGCAATGGTCGGAACCCTAGGGTGTCACACCAACGGTCGGTGCGCCTGTCTCTTCCAGAATGCGCGGAGTGAGGAATATCAGCAACTCCGTATCATCCTGCGAGAGGTTGGTGGAACGGAACAGGTGTCCGATCCACGGCAGGTCTCCGAGGATGGGGAACTTCGCCACGGAGTTGTCCTCGCTGCGCCGGATGAAGCCACCCAGCACCACCGTTTGCCCGCTGGGCACGCGTCGTGTGGTGAAGACCGCCTGGCTGTTAACGATGGGGTACGAGCTGCCATCCGGTGCACGCACCGAACCGGTGATATCCGACAACTGCAGCGGGATGAACAGGGTAATGGTGCCATCGCCGTTGATGCGCGGGGTCACCGTCATACCCGATACGACCGGCACGTAGTTCACCTGGCTGCCCTGAATCACCTGACCCTGGCCCGGCGTGGTGAACACGGTGGTCACGAAGGGCACCTGAGTCTGCACGAAGATGGAACCAGGGGTATTGTTCAGCGTGGTGATCACCGGTGCCTGAATCACGCGCCCGCGCGCATTGGACATCGCCGTGCGCAGTTCGGTCACCAGGTTGCCTGCACTGTAGCGGATGAAGATGTTACCGCC
>CAKZNX010000394.1 GCA_937132045.1 uncultured bacterium | reverse complement strand
ATATGGCGGCTTATCTCGCGCAACAAAGCGTCTGAGATCGGAAGAGAGTGCCTTCAGACATGTGGCGATCGAGCGGACGAAGACACGGGGCGCATGGGGATGCGCCCCATGTCTCCACAAGCATCTGGTCAGGCTGGCGCCGTCTGCTCGCTCCGGTCTTCGCGGAACAAAAGAGCGAAGACGATGGCGGCGATGACGGTGATGATCGTCGGTACCAGGAAGACCCCGGTGTAGTTGGTCGTGACCGTTTCGCCTACGTGAGTAGAGAATATCTCCTTCAGCCAGCCCGCAAAGAAACCGCCGATAATCAAGCCCACGCCCAGCACTGCAAAGTTAATCAGCGCCTGCGCGGACGAGCGGATGTCCTTCGGCGCCACCATATCGGTGTAGATGAAGGACACCACGAAGAAGAACACATAGCAGAAGCCATGCAGAGCCAGCGAGGCGATGGATACCCACACCATCCACGGAGCAGTCTGGTAGGTTGCCCAGGTAATGGCAAACACCGCGTAACGCACGGGCCAGGCGAGAATGCCCAGCAGCATCGTGTTCCGCACGCCCCATTTGGGCAGGGCGTACGGCAGCAGAAACGCGATGGTGAATATCTCGGCGATCTGCGCTACCGTCATCCACGCTGGCAGGCTCTGCTCGGTCAAGCCCACCGCTCTGCCCGACTCCTGCAGGAAGGGAAAGGTGAGCATGTAGTACAGGCGCAGTTCCGTGGCGACCACGAAGGCGATGATAAAGAAAGTGAGGTAGCTGCGGTTTTTCAGCAGCACCAGCGCCTCGCGGAACGCCAGCGGGTCGGCGCCCTCTTTGGCAGGCGGTGTATGCGGCAGGGCAAACGAGATCAGCCCCATCAGGATGGAGAAAGTGCCCGCCAGCACGAAAACATCGATCACACCCCAATCCGCTGAGCCGAACTGTCCGCGCATCACGCTGAGCAGCCAGCCAGCCACAATCCAGCCTATCGTGCCCCACACCCGAATCGGACCGAAGTCCCTCTGCGGGTCACGCAGATGGTGGAAGGCGATGGAGTTGGTCAGCGCCAGTGTGGGCGCGTAGAGCAAGGCATACAGCAACATGAACACCGTCATGGGCACCAGTTCGCGTTGAAACGCCAGCACAAACATCACCACACCGCCCAGCAGCTGGAAGATGCCCAGCGCCCGCTGAGCGGGAAGCAAGCGGTCAGCCACCTGTCCGGCGGTGATGGGCGCCAGCAGGTTCATAATCGGCAGAGCCACGTAGATGAGCGACAAGCCCCATCCCGTAAAGCCCAGCTTCTCGGTGAGGTAACCGGAAAGCGGGGGTTCCCATGCACCCCATATCGCATACTGCAGAAACATCATCGCCGCGAGCAGCGGCTGAGAGATCATCACCGATAGCGCAACGGCAATGGTGCCGCGTTGCCTGTCCTCTTGCATGTGCGCAGTTCCTCCTCCCGTGTCAATCCTCGCCCGTCCCGGAGGGACGAAGTGAACCTGTCGTTCCGGCACATTCAACCTTGCCGGAGATATCATACACCACTTCGCGAGAAGGCACCTCCATCCCTGTTATCCGTCGGGGGAACCTTTCATTCCCTCGATGCGCTGGTGGTAGCGCTCCAGCAGGTTCTGCGCCGCCTCGGGGCTTTCCGCCTCCGCATACAGATGGAATACCGGCTCGGAAGCGTCGGGGAGAATCAGCGCCCAACGACCGTTCTGGTATATCTTGATGCCGTCGATCAGCTCCACCTTGCCGTCGTCCCGGCACTCTCTGGTCATCACCCGCATCACGGTGCCCTTCAGCTCCCATGGACAGTTCACGGAACGCCGCACCATGAAGAAGGAGGGTATCTCCTGAGCCAGATCGTGCAGGGTGGTTTTGGCGCGCGACAGCAGTTCCAGCAGCTTCACGAAGCCATACAGCGCGTCGAACGAGGGCTGGAACTGCGGCAAGATGAAGCCTCCCTCGCCGTCGCCTGCCATGAACACCGGCTCGCTCTCGGAGACAGCGATGCTCATCAGCGAACGCACGTCGGTTTTGGTGCGCACGACGGTGCCGCCATGCTGGGTCACCAGCGGCTCGATGACACTGGAGGCGGTCACCGGCACCGCAATCCGCGCACGCCGATAGGCGCGCGCCGCCGCAAGCGCATACAGAATAAGCAGGCGCTGGTCGGACAGGATGTCGCCGTGGGCGTCCACAATGCGCATCCGCTCGCCGTCGCTCTCGAACAGCACGCCCACGTCTGCCCGCAGGGTCTGTACGATCTGCTGGAGGTTGCGCAGATGCTCTTTCACCTGAGTCTCCGTATGCGGAGCACGCTCGGGGTCGGCGTAGGCGTTGAGAGCAATCACCTCGCAGTTCATCTTGCCCAGAATGTTCGGGAAGATGGAAGCCATGCGGTGGAAGGCAAAGTCGAGCACCACACGATACCGCGCCTCACCCAGACAGCGCGAGTCCACGTGCTGGAAGAAGTCGGACTGGTACTGCTCGATGGCGCGGGAGGCGAACTCGATCTCGCCGACCTCCTCGATATCCGTGCGGGCGAAGTCCTCGCGGAAGAAAACGCTCTCGATCTTGCGCTCGATGCCTTTGGAGACGTAGATGCCGTTCTTGTCGAAGAACTCGATGAGCGTCAGGCGGCGGTTGTAGGGAGCGATACGCACGTTCAATCCGCCCGCAGCGCCGCTCGCCCGGATATGGTGGCGAGCGATGGGCACGGGCATCGAGCGCAGGTCGAACACGTTCACCCCCACCGACAACAGTCCGCTCATCACAGCGTGTTTGATGGCACGGGAAGACTTGTGCGAGTCGCGCGACAATAGCACCGACGCGCCTTTGCGCAGAAGCACTCCGTAGGCTGCGGCGAGCTTCGTGGCGAACTCGGGTGTGACCTCCACGTTGATGACGCCTGCAACGCCCAGGTTGCGGAACAGAGACCCCTGCCACTTCTTGCCCCACACCAGGCTCATGGTGACGGTGGAGCCGGGCTCGATGAACTTGTCGGGCCACACCTTCAGGTGAGGACGGATGGCGCTTCCCTCGCCAACGGTCACCCGGTCGCCGATCACCGTCCCTTCCATCAGGTGCACGTCCTGCTTGACAGTGGTATGACTGCCCACCACCGCCGAGGCGACGTGGCTGTTGGTTCCCACGTATACCGAGTCCCAGAGGACACTGCGCTCGACCACGGCGCCTTCCTCGATAATGGAGTTGTCGCCGATGACGCTGAAGGGACCCACGCGAGCGTGGCGCTTGATGGTGACCTGATGCCCGATGTAGGCAGGCTGGTGTATCTCCGCCTCCGGGCTGATCTGCGCCCCCGCCTCCACCCAGATGCCGGGCGCGAACTCGACAGCGGGCAGGGTCAGGTTGACCTTACCGGACAGCACCTCCTCGTGCGCCTCGCGGTACTGCTCGAGCGTGCCCACATCGCACCAGTACTCATCGTCACCCATGATGTAGCCGTAAAGCGGTTTGCCGTCGCGCAGGAGCTGCGGGAAGATGTCCTGGCTCCAGTCGTATGGGCGTCTCGGCTCCATCAGGTGGACAACTTCCGGGTCGATCACGTACATGCCGGTGTTCACCGTGTCGGAGAAGACGTTGCTCCAGTCGGGCTTCTCGAGGAACCGCTGAATACGTCCCCCCTCGTCGGTAATGACCACACCAAACTCGCGTGGGTTGGGCACATGCGCCAGCGCAAGGGTCACGATGGCGCCTTTCGAGTGATGATATCGGGTGAGCCTGTCCAGACGAATATCGGTCAGCGCATCGCCGGACACTATCAGGAAGGGGGCATCGCCAAGAAGGTCCGCTGCCTGACGCACTGCTCCTGCTGTGCCCAGCGGCGTTTCCTCTACCACGTATTCGATGTTGACTCCCCAGTCGGAGCCCGTACCAAAGTAACCGGAAATCTCATCCGCGAGATAATACAGAGTGACCACGATGTCGGTGATACCATACTGCTTGAGCAGCACGACAATGTGTTCCATAATGGGACGGTTCATAATCGGCACCAGCGGCTTGGGACGTCGAGAGGTCAGCGGACGCAGTCGGGTTCCCTCGCCACCCGCCATCACGACAGCTTTCATCATTACCCCTCCTTACTGTGGCATATCTGAATGATGAGTCAGGTACATCAGGGCAGATTTCCAGCTCCGATGCCGCAGGTGCTGGCTCCTTTGCCAGCTGATGTATACGCTAGCAATTCGCCTTCCGAAGTAAGTTTACCTGCCGATGCGTCATCTGCCAGCAG
>CAKZNX010000393.1 GCA_937132045.1 uncultured bacterium | reverse complement strand
CCAACCCCCTGCCCCTTCCCGACGCGGGAAGGGGAGCCTGCGCCTCTACCCGATTCGGGGAGAGGTCGGGAGAGGGGTTTTGAAAGCGCTTGCGACAGCCTTTCCGCACGCAAGTCTATGACTCGCGAGGATCATTGAAACACCATCCTTTAGCTATTGACAATCTAGAAGGAACAGTGCTAAAATTACATTGGTCGAGCGAGAGCTTGCGATGTGCCGCTGTAAACCGCGGGCAAACGACGATGCCGACACGTCACATAGTCAACCGCATACCGACGCTGAGGCGGGTAGGTACCGCCAGTATGGCGCTACTAATGCTGGTGTCGGTGCTTCTATCGACGCTCGGCACACCAAGAGTCGCCCTCAGCTGCAGGGCTTTCAGCCAAACGTGCTGTTGTTGTCCTGCTTCAGACCAAAGCAGCGGTAATCTGCAGGCAGACAACTCCTGCTCGCAGTGCTTCGCGTGTGACAAGGTTCCAGATCGTCGCGACGAACAACGCATCGTTGAACGAAAACCCGACTTACACGTTCTGCTAACCAGCATCGACTGGACGATCGCTATAACCGCCACCGACCACGAGCCTGCCACAAGCGTCTCCATCCCGTGGTCTCGGTTCGTCAATAGACCTCTTCCACGCGCCCCTCCTGTGCTCGGATAGTGCCTGTCACGTCAGCCCCATGGCTGAAAAAATCGCACACTATTCGGCACAATTTCACAAAAGGAGGAGCAATCATGACACTCTGGAGAACATGCAGGGCGTTTACGCTTATCGAACTGCTGGTAGTTATCGCCATTATCGCAGCACTGGCAGCGATACTGTTCCCAGTCTTCGCGCAGGCGCGCGATAAGGCTCGTCAGGCGTCGTGCCTGTCCAACATGCGGCAGGTTGGATTAGCGGTCGCCATGTATCTGAGCGACTACGACGAGAGCTACCCGCTGGCGTTCGGCCGCGACCCGCGATCCGGTGCATGGTTGTGGGACAGATATCATGCCTATCCCGCCGACCGTGCGCAAACCGACCCGCTGTATCCGGCATATACCGTTCAATGGGCGAACAGCCTCCAGCCGTATATGAAGAGCACGGGCATCCTGAGCTGTCCCTCTGCGCCTTCGTTGCGGCTGGCAAACCGGGCAGTGAATGACCCTAACGCCCGCGTGAGCTACACCTACAACGGTCTTCTGCACACGCTATCGCAGGCGAGCATGGTTAGTCCGTCCACCGTGCCCGTTGTGTGGGAGGGGCGTGGGCGCGCAGGCGTGGAAGGTTACGCCATTGCCAACCCCACGCTGATGTGCGAAGACCCCACGCGCCCCTGCCGATATGTCTCGTGCCTTCAGGGCAACCTTGGCAATGTGCATCCAGAGGGAGCCATGTTCCAGCTGGACGGCACAATGTGGATACACGCGCGAGGGGCGGTGTTTCTGGCGGCAGACGGTTCTGCCAAGTGGAGGCTGCTGGGGGCACAGATCGCTCCGGCAAACACCGACTGGCGCACCGACCCATATACCCAGTACAACTTGGAGGGGAACCCTCAGAACTACTGGGAGGACGGGTGTAACCCATATCTCTTCCGCCCCGATTACGACCCGTCTCTGGATCGTGGCGCGCCCACGCATAAGGCTTGCAAGCACTGCCTGTAAGCAAAACCGCAGGGGAGACGCCATGGTGTCTCCCCTGTTCTTCACGTGGGTATTGACAGCCTCAGTATGTCCTCCCGCCCATCTCCTCGCGCAGGCGGGCGATAAAGGCATCCAGCGTGCTTGCGCCCTGATCGCCGGCGCTGCGCTTGCGCACTGACACCGTGCCGTTCTGCATATCCCTGTCGCCAACCACCAGCATGTAGGGGATTTTCTGCAGTTCCGCCTCGCGCACCTTGAAGCCGGTCTTTTCGTTGCGGGCGTCCACCTCCACGCGGAGGCCCTCCTCTTCCAGCCGCTGGCGGACATGCTGGGCATAGGACACATGCCGGTCGGCAATGGGCAGAACAATCACCTGCACCGGTGCTAGCCACAGTGGGAACGCCCCGGCGTAGTGCTCGATCAGGATACCGATTAACCGCTCCAGCGAACCGAACGGCGCCCGGTGTATCATCACGGGGCGGTGTGGCTGACCGTCAGAGCCGATATACTCGAGGTCAAACCGTTCGGGCAGGGTGTAGTCCACCTGAACCGTTCCCAGCTGCCACATCCTGCCGAGGCAGTCCTTCGCCAGAAAGTCCAGCTTGGGTCCGTAGAAGGCGGCTTCTCCCTCCGCGACGGTGGACTGGATGCCCATGTGTTGAACCGCCTGCAGGATGGCGTGCTGAGACTGCTCCCACGCCTCGTCGCTGCCCACGTACTTGTCGCTCCTGGGGTCGCGCAGTCCCACGCGGGCGTGATACTCCTCCAGCCCCAGCCGCTCGAAGACGTAGAGCACCAGCTCCACCACGTTCTTGAACTCATCCTCGAGCTGCTCCGGCGTCACAAAGATATGCGAATCGTCCACGGTGAACCCTCGCACGCGCGTCAGTCCGCCGAGCTCGCCGCTCTGCTCGTAGCGGTACACCGTACCGAACTCTGCCAGCCGCAGGGGCAGGTCGCGATAGCTACGCGTCTCCGACTTGTAAATCTGGATGTGGTGGGGGCAGTTCATCGGCTTCAGCATGTACTCCTCATCCTCGACCTGGATGGGGTGGAACATGCTCTCCTGATACTTGTACCAGTGCCCGCTGGTCTTGTACAGGTCCAGCTTGCCGATGTGCGGGGTGACCACCGGCAGGTATCCCCGCCGAAGCTGTTCTCTCTTCAGGAAGGTTTCCAGCGTATCGCGCAGGATGGCGCCCTTGGGCAGCCACAGCGGTAAGCCACTTCCCACCTCGGGGCTGATCAGGAAGATGCCCAGCTCCTTGCCCAGTTTGCGATGGTCGCGCCGCTTCGCCTCTTCCATCCGGCGAAGGTAGTCTTCCAGCTCCTCGGGCGTGAACCACGCCGTGCCGTAAAGTCGCGTCAGCATCTTGTTGCGCGCATCGCCGCGCCAGTATGCCCCTGCGATAGAGAGCAGTTTGAAGTGCTTGATCTGACCGGTGCGCTCCACGTGCGGTCCCCGACACAGGTCGATGAAGTCGCCCTGCGTGTAGAAGCTGATGGTCTCCTCGTCGGGGATCTCCTCGATGATTTCCACTTTGTAATCCTGCCCCATACTGCGCACCAGTTTCAGCGCCTCGATGCGGGGCAGTTCGATGCGCTCGATAGTCAGGTCGCGTTCCGCGATCTCCTGCATGCGCTCCTCAATGCGCAGCAGGTCGTCGCCGGTAATGGGCTGAGGGGGATCGACATCGTAGTAGAAGCCATCCTCAACCGGGGGACCAATCGCCAGCTTCGTTCCGGGGTAGAGTTCGCACACTGCCTGAGCCATCAGATGCGCCGTACTGTGGCGCAACTTCTCGAGGTCCGTCATCGTCTGAGCCATCAGGAACACTCCTCACGAGTGAAGTCAACGCCTTTACGAACGGCGTTGCAGGAGAATTATACCACAGTAACCTGCTGGGCAAGGAATCTGTCCATAATGAAGGAAACGAACGCATGACGAGAGGGGGCTGACGATGAGAGGGTTGCGTGCGTTGCTCGCTGTGACCATGACCTTGTGGTGTTCTCTTGCGTTTGCTCAGGCGGATGTTGCGCGCGTTGCCATCTTTCCCTGGACGTTTGCAGAGAACGAGCGCGGCACGAACATGACCGCTGTGACGACAGCAATGGACACTTTGCGCCGTCTCTTCGAACAGCGCGGTGGGTACGAGGTCATCTCTGAGGTGCGCTGTCGAGCGGTGTGGCGCGAGATGGGTATGCAGGAGGTACCGCTGACGGTGGAGAACCCGTCCGACCTGCCCAGAACGTTTGACGAGAAGCGCCTGCTGGAGTATGGGCGCAGGCTGGGTGTGGACTACGTGTGCGCTGGCACGCTGAGCTGGCGCGTGCGGTCGGTGTGGGTGACTCTGGGTCCGAAGACCAAGGCGGACGCCACCGTGAATCTGATTATCATCGACGTGAAGAACGGCGAGGTGGCGCATGAGGTGAGGGAGCTGAACTCTGCGAGCACTAAAGCGGAGCGGTGGTATGAGACGGCAGGCGCGCTTCTGGTCAACATCGGCATCACCGTAGTGAGCGGAGGACCCAAGACCCCGCAGATGCAGAACGCCGCGGTGAAAGCCATCGGGGCTGCGGTAGAGGATTTCCTCGCTCAGCGAAGCCGACGGAAGATTGAG
>CAKZNX010000392.1 GCA_937132045.1 uncultured bacterium | reverse complement strand
CCGCGTGCACCATCATCTCGCGCCAGCGTTCGCTCATGAACGTGATGCCCCCAGAGGGCACGCCCACATCCACGTTGAAAATCTGCACCCCGCCGACTCCCACACGTTTCATCGCCTCGAGGTCGGCGGTGATGCCTTCTTTGGAGATATTGTCGTTCACCCAGTGCCACCAGGTGTGCGGTTTCGCCGAATTTGGCGGATTGCGAAACCCCTCCTCCAGCGAATCCGCCCGGCACACCAGCGCTGTCAGCAAGCAGGCGCCCATGCACAGCAATCGCGTGAACCTCATCGCACTTCGCCCCCTCCACTGCCAGAGTATCTGAAAAATCTGTTCGTCAGGACGCTTACACTTCCTGCAGGAATCTGTCTGCTACAGGGCAGGAGAGCCAGCATGAAGCGATGTATCTGGAATGTGTAGAGTTCGTTCGCCTTGTGGAGGCTGAGACGTGAACACAACCGACCGGTTCCCACCCGCCGACCAGCTGCCCTCCCTGCCGGAGTTGCCCGACCCGTTCCTGCGCCCCGACGGGAAGCGAATCACCGCACCGTCGCACTGGAAAGCGCTGCGTGAAGAGTGGCTGGCGCGAGTTCTCCACTACGAGTACGGTCATCTGCCTCCTGCGCCGCGAGGGGTACGGGCGGAAACGGCATCGGAGGAAAGGGCACAGGGTGGAATAGTGCGCACGGAGTACCGCCTGCACATTGAGGCGCCGATTGCCCTGCAGACGCGATTGCTGGTGCTCCGCCCGGCACGCGCTGGCAAACTCCCTGTCATCGTCGACGGCGACCTGTGCTGGGGCGAGCCGCGTGCGGAGATCGTGCAGGAGGCAACGAAGCGCGGCTATGCGCTCGCCTTCTTCGACCGCACGCAAATCGCTCCAGATAGCGCGGAACGCACAGGCGTGTACGAGGCATATCCCGACTACGACGGCGGGCGCCTTTCCGCGTGGGCATGGGGGTATCATCGGGTGATAGACTTTCTGTTGACCCAGCCCTATGTGCACTCACGCCGACTCGCCGTCACCGGACATTCGCGCGGCGGCAAGACCGCTCTGCTGGCAGGCGCCACCGATACACGCATTGCTCTCACTGCGCCCAATAACTCCGGTTGCGGCGGCGCGGGGTGCTATCGTTATCAGGCGCACGGCAGTGAGACCATCGCCGACATCCTGCGCAACTTCCCGTACTGGTTCCATGCCCGCTTTGCGCAGTTCATCGGCAAGGTGGATCGGCTGCCCTTTGACCAGCATATCGTGAAGGCGCTGGTGGCTCCGCGTGCCCTGCTGAGCACCGAGGCGCTGGCAGACCTGTGGGCAAACCCCGATGGCACGCAGGTCACCCATCTCGCGGCTCGGGAGGTGTATCGATTCCTGAAGGCAGAACAGCGTATCGGCATCTGGTTCCGCGAGGGCGAACACGCGCATACCCTGACTGACTGGCAGGCTCTGCTGGATTTCGCCGACTGGCACCTGCTGGGCAAGCCGCCTGCTCGTGCCTTCGACCGGCTGGCGTTTCCTGTGCGTGCCGGGCTCTACTCCTGGCGCGCCCCGTAAGGAGAAGGCGGTTTCTGCTGGCTGTGCACCACCCGAGGTCGCATCCTGAGCGAGGGAACGGCACCGGTGCACAGCGAATCAGAAAGCATTCCGCTTCAGGGGAGGGGATCACTCGTGGCACCGGTCCAGTGGATGGAACCCATACCTTTTGGCTGGACGATTCAGCCGGACGGCATCGTGCAGGCGCGGATGCCGCAGAGTGCGCTATTACTGGAGGACAGCTTCTCTCAAGCGGGAGAATTGACGGCGACGGTTACCGTTCACCGGGCAGCGGATAACCCGACGTACTGGAAGACAGTCGGCATCGCGTTATGGCTGCACGAGCGCAACTTCTGGCGTCTCAATCTGGTCGAGGCGCCCGACAATTTGAACCGCCAGCACAGCGCGGAACTGCATGAGATGTACCAAGGCACCTGGCTGGCGGGCAACGAACCGGCGACCCGCTTGACCGTTCGCGCCGACCTGGACTACACCCGCCCCGGCTGGGTATGGGAGTTCGGCAAGCC
>CAKZNX010000391.1 GCA_937132045.1 uncultured bacterium | reverse complement strand
TTCGTTTCGCACAGGCTCGCCATGACGTCCTGAATAATCTGTTGTTTCCCTGCTCCCGCATGGGGTACACTCTCGGCAATCAGCACCGCGCGGGCGCGGGAATAAGGAGAACCTGCCAGCCATGCAACCCAACCGCCTCATTCACGAGAAGAGCCCATACCTACTGCAACATGCGCATAACCCTGTGGACTGGTACCCATGGGGCGAAGAGGCTTTCCAGCGGGCAACCGACGAAGACAAACCGATCTTCCTCTCCGTTGGCTACTCGTCCTGTCACTGGTGCCACGTGATGGAGAAGGAAAGCTTCGAGGACCCTCGCATCGCCGATATCCTGAACCGAAATTTCGTCTGTATCAAGGTGGACCGGGAAGAGCGCCCAGACATCGACGACATCTACATGACGGCGGTGCAGCTGCTGGCAGGACGCGGCGGCTGGCCCATGTCGGTGTTCCTCACGCCGGAGGGTGAGCCGTTCTTTGCGGGAACCTACTATCCCGCCGAAATCTTCGCGCAGATCGCCCGACAACTCGCCGACGCCTACCAGAACCGTCGCGATGAGGTGCTTCAGTCCGCGCGGGAGGTGGCAGGTGTCATCCAGCAGGTGATGGCGGCGGAGTACGAGGGGATGGAGGGCGAGCCCGATCCCCGAATCATCGGGCGTTACCTTCAGGAGATGAGCCAGCATTTCGACTCCGTGCATGGCGGATTTGGCACGGCTCCCAAGTTCCCACCGAACACGGCGTTCCCGGTGCTGTTCTGGCTGGCGGAGAATCTGGACAGCGAGCAGGCGATGCAGATGGCGACCGGCACACTGAACGCGATGGCGCTGGGTGGCATTCGCGACCACATCGGCGGCGGCTTCCATCGCTACTCTACCAACGCGCAGTGGCTGTTGCCTCACTTCGAGAAGATGCTGACCGACAACGCGCAGCTGGGATGGGCATACACCGAAGCCTACAGTCTGACAGGCAACGCCCTTTACGCCGAAGCGGCGCACGAAGTTTACGAATGGGTTCTGCGCGAGATGCGCGTGGAGGGTGGAGCTTTCGCCAGCGCGATGGACGCCGACAGCGAGGGAGAGGAGGGCAAATACTACACCTGGACGCTGGGCGAAATACGCCAGTCGCTTCCGCCAGCCCTTGCCGACCTGTTCTGTAACGTCTACAGTGTCCGTCCCGATGGCAACTACCGCGAGGAAGCCACCGGACAGTTCACAGGCAGGAATATTCCTCACCTTCGCGCCCCGATGCATGAGATTGCAGCCGAGCTGAATATGACGCCCGTGGATTTGAAGGAGAAGATGAAGACCGCCCGTGCCCTGTTGCTGGAGAGTCGGCTTCAGCGTGTGCCTCCCCTGCGCGACGACAAGGTGCTGGCTGGCTGGAACGGGTTGATGATCGAAAGTCTTGCCTATTCGGGCATGGTGCTGGAGAAGGAAGAATATGTGAACGCGGCACAGCAGGCAGCGCGATTCATTCTGGAACACATGATCGATTCGGATGGGCGCCTCCTTCGGCGTTATCGCGACGGCGAGGCGAAGATACCTGCCTATCTGGAGGACTACGCTCTGCTGGGCGCGGGACTGGTGTCGCTGTTCGAAGCCACCGAGGATGAGACCTGGCTGGCGGAGGCGAAGCACATCGCGCAACGCATGATTGCCGATTTCTGGGACGACGCCCATCGGGCGTTTGTGAACACCGCCGACTACCACGAGAAGCTCATCGCGCGGGTGAAGGAGGTGCGCGACCGCTCCACACCCTGCGGTAACGGCTCGGCGGCGCGACTGCTGGCGCGACTGTACAGCATTACGGGCGACGAGAACGCCGGATACTTTGTCTATCACGCCCTGCGCTCGCTCTGGTCGCCCATCCAGAGATATCCGCAGGGGTCCGACAGCCTCATCCATGCGCTGTTGCTGATGGCGGGCGATACGCTGGAAGAGGTGCCCGAGGTGGAACCAGCGGAGAGCACGGCACCACGTTCCGCGCTGCCTGTCAACGTCGATATGCACATCATGGAAGGCGGCGTGATGATACGCTTCCTGATGGAGCACGGCTGGCACATCAACGGTGCAGAGGGCTTGCCCGAAGAACTGGTGCCCACGCGCATCCAGGTTTCCAGCACGCTGCCGCTAATGTTCGGTGAAGCGATGTTCCCGCCAGCCGATACCCTGCAAAGTGGAGAGCAGACCATACCCGTCTATCGCGGCGAGCTGAGGGTGGTGGTTCCCGTCATCGGTATCGGCGAGGTCACGCAGGATACCGGTGAGATCCGGGCGCGGGTCACCTGCCAGCCCTGCACCGACACCGAATGCTCCCTGCCGCAAACGGTGGAACTGGTGGAACAGGTGCGCTTGCAGATGCGACACGACGCCGGTTAGCCGCTGACAACGGGTCCGCCAGAGCCGCGAAGGAAAACGGTTCGCTGAAGATTAACCTAAGCCCACTATGGCGGTTCTGGAACAACGTGTGAAACCCGTCGAGGAAGCGCCGGTAGCGATCACCTTCACACCGCACCTGCGCTTCCTGCGCGCTCTGCTTATCAGCCTGATACTTCTGCCCATCAACGCCTACTGGGCAGCGGACGTGCTGGTGGATGTGATTTTTTCTCTGCTCGTTCCTCCGATGTGTTCGCTGATGGTGCTGGCGTTTGTGAACGTCTTCCTGCGGCGCTTTGCGCGTCGGTGGGCGTTCAGCAGTGGGGAGCTGGTGCTCATCTACGCCTTCCTTTCGGTAGCCACAGCCATTTGCGCCGAGTGGATGAACATCGTTTACCCCTACACCTATTCCTATGCCATACTTGCCGACCAGAACCCGTGGAACCGCGAGAACATCCTGCCGCGCCTCCCCGACTGGTTCTTCTTCAAAGACGCCAGCCAGCTGCGGGATTTTCAGAGGGGTGGGTTTGACCTGCCTTACGCGCTGACGCGACTGAACATTTTCGTGAAACCACTGATGGCGTGGACTCTGCTGTTCGGGCTGGTGTGCACCGCAATGCTGTGCATCAACACCCTGATGCGCGACCAGTGGAGCCGTCGCGAGAAGCTGGCGTTCCCTATCATTCAGGTGCCGATGCTCTTGACCCGCCCCGACGCGCCAGCGTGGAAGAGCCGCTACCTGTGGGGAGCCTTTGCGGTGATGTTCGCCATCGACATACTGAACGGTATCAGCTTCCTCTACCCCTCCGTGCCGATGATCAGGGTTCGCTTTCTGGCGGATGTCAGTCAATGGCTTCCGGACCCACCGTGGAACGCCATCGGCTGGACGCCGGTGGGCATCTTTCCCTACATGAGCGCCATCGCAGTATTTATGCCCAACGATTTGCTGTTCAGCTGCATCTTTTTCTTCTTCCTGCGCAAGGCAATCCAGATTCTCATGGCGATGTACGGCTACGAGCAGGGGGTGTTTGGTGGGGGATGGCTGGTACCCAGCCCGCCCTATTTCAGCGAGCAAACGTGGGGCGCTTTCTTCGGGCTGTTTGTGGGCGCGGTCATCTCCTCACGCAGCTACCTCCGCGAGCTGTGGCAGCACATTAAGGCGAACACGGCTCCCAATCCACACGAGTTGCGTCCGCGCTACGCCCTCTTGGGCTTGATCCTGTCGCTGGCGGGGCTGGGCTATGTCGGTTTGCTTTGCGGGCTGTCGCCGTGGCTGGTCATTGCCTACGTGGGCGTTTTCCTCGTCTTCAGCACGGCGCTCACGCGGATGCGCGCCCAGCTGGGACCGCCCTCGCACGAGATGGCGTTTATGGGACCGCATCAGCTGGTGCTGGGCTTTGGCGCGAACCAGATGCTCACACAGGCGGATACGGTGCGTATCTACCATCTCTTCTTCATCTTCAACCGTATTCACCGCTCCCATCCCATGCCCTATCAACTGGAAGCGTACAAGATGGGTGAGAGCGTGGGCGTGTCAGCTCGGTCGCTTTTTTGGACGATGCTCATCGCCATCTTCGCAGGGGTTGCAGTAGGACAGATTGCCTACATCTACCGGGGATACCTGCGCGGCGCGCCCACCGCCTGGGGCGAGATCGGCACCGCCACGAGGCAGATTATCGAGCAGCCGCACCCGGTCAATGTCGCCGCCATTCTGGCGGTGGTTACAGGCTTTGCGGTGGTCATGCTGTTGGACGCCGTTCGCTTTCAGGTACCCGGCTTCCCTCTGCACCCTGTCGGTTACGCTCTGTCGATGAACTTCGGGGTGGACTACTTCTGGTTCGGGCTGGTTATCGTGCTGATCGTGAAATCCTTCGTGCAGCGCTACTACGGGCTGAAAGGCTATGAGAAACTGCGCATGGTCGCCATCGGCATCATTCTGGCGGAGTTCACCGCCGAGATGATCTGGTCTGGAATCACCATGAAGACGCAGATCGCCACCTACAGCATCTCGATCAACGGTCGTCTTAGCTGGCAAGAATAGAGGAGGGAGTAGCATGTACACACTTCAGCGCACCGGCATCGAGGCACTGGACAGGCTCATAGGAGGCATTCCGCAGGGCAGTCGCAACCTGATCTACGGTCCACCGGGAAGCGGGAAGACGGTATTTGCCATGCAGTTTCTCTGGACCGGTTTGCAGGAAGGGGAGACCGTATCTTACGATGTGTTCGACCGCCCCTGGACTCACATCCGCCGCTATTTCGCCTCCTTCGGCTGGGACATCACCCCATACGAGCAGTCGCGCAAGTTCATCGCGATTCAGGCGTTTCCGCACTTCGACGAGTATCCCAGAGACCCGCATGTGCGCTACTTCTCGCTGGCGGACTTCGATACGATGAAGCAGATCGACCTCGAGCTCTCGCAGGCGGGCGTGACGCGTTTCGTCGCCGGGGATAACTTCGAGCATGTCTTCACGGCGCTGACCGAAGAGCAGTGGATGCTGGTGGAGCACTGGACGATCAACTGGTCTCACTACGACGGCATGACCAACATCGACATTATGACCGAGGTGAACCAGCGCGATCCGGTCACCAACCGACTGATGGATTTCACCCTCTCGCTGGCGCATAACATCTTCCGCTTCCGAACGCGCGAGGTGGCAGGGAAGCTGCGTCGCGAACTCCGAATCGAGAAGATGGAGGGTGTGAACCATCCGCTGGACTGGTTGCCCTTCGAAATTACCCCACAGGGCATTGTCCTGCACGTATAGGGAGTGGCGCTATGGGAGTAGATGTTCGCATGATACCCGTTTCGCAGATTGTGGAGGACCCCGAGCAGCCCCGGCGTGATATGGACCCGGAAAGCCTTCAGGGATTGGCGGACAGTCTGCGTCAGCACGGCATGTTGCAGGCGATCGTGGTCAAACCGCTGCATCACGTGAACATGTACCAAATTGTGATCGGTGAGCGGCGCTGGCGTGCGGCGCAGATGGCGGGGCTTTACGAAATCCCCTGTATCGTGCGCGACGTGGACCCCGAAGAGGCGCTGACCGACCAGCTAATCGAAAACCTTCAGCGCGAGGACCTGCGCCCGATTGACCGCGCCCGCGCACTGCAGAACGCCAAGAGCCGACTGGGGCTGACCAACCGCGACCTGGCAAGTCGGCTGGGTATCAGCGAGCGCATGGTGGGATACATGCTGGAAGTGCTCGACCTGCCGGAAGAGATTGCCGGACAGGTGGTGTCACGCCCCAATCGCCCTGCCGAAGGCGCCATCACCGAGAAGCACGCGCGGTTCCTGAAGCAGCTGAACGAGATGCCAGACGTGCAGGCGCAGGTGGCGGAGAAAATCAAAAGCGACCAGCTCAGCACCGATGAAACGGCGAAGCTGGTGAGGGCATTGCGTGCCTCGCCAGAGCGAGCAGAGGAGATTCTGCGTGGCGCCGCGCCCGACTGGGCAGAGTGGGTCAACCCCGAACTTCCGCCCTTGCCGGAGGAGGCACCTGCCCCGGTGGCACCCTCGGGAGGAACGGCTGTCGCTCCCACCGTGATGACTGTGCCTGCGGGTTCCGCGCGGGAGCCCGCCGAAGTGGTACGCGCAGCGATCGAACTGCTGGGTGATCTGGAGCCTGCACGGATGACCCCCGAACAGCGGGTGGAGACGGTGGAGGTGCTTCGCTCCCTGCTAATTGTGGCGGAAACGCTGATCGACCAGTTGATGGAGGAATAGTGCCAGTACAAAAAAGCGGGGTAGCAGTGAAAGGAGAGCAAAGCCTGCTACCCCGAGGAAGGAAGGTGAACTCGGTTCGCTACTTCGATTATCGGCTGCGAACCCGAGTTTCTCTAGTATATTATACGCTAGATTTACGATAAAAAGCCTGCTTTTTCAGCCGACTTTTGGTAAGATTACATCCATAGCCCGTATCAACACCAAGACAACGTCGGATGGAGTATATCACAAAATACCAGTTTTGTCAACTCAAGAGCTATCCTCATGAAATTACCTGCGTTCGGGCGCCCAGATCACGCAAAAAGACAATAATACCTTAACCTTACTGCCTTGCCTCCTGCAGTGTAAACGACTAAAATAAACTGGTTAATTTCTGCAAAGGAGGAGCTTATGTCTGCATCACGCAAGGCTTTTACACTCATCGAGCTACTGGTTGTTATCGCGATTATCGCGATACTGGCGGCGATCCTGTTCCCTGTTTTCGCGCAGGCGAGAGAGAAAGCACGCTCCGCCTCCTGTTTGAGTAACCTGAGGCAGTACGCGCTGGCAACACTGGCTTATGTGCAGGATTATGATGAGTACTTTCCCCAGAGCGTCTACAGCATGGATAACCGCATCCTGATGCCCGGCTCGGGTGACCGCGTGTTCACCGTTTTTGATGCCACCATGCCTTACGTGAAGAACGTGGACATTATGGTGTGCCCTTCGCACCGTCCGGGTATCGATTTCGTGGCACTGCTGGCGCCTTTGGGGCTTCGCGGAAGCGGAACGTTCCGGTATTCGTCCTACGCCATGAACTTCGCCCTGTTTCAGGACCCTGCCCTCCCGCCGGGACTATTCGACCAGGACCCCGTGGTGAGCCTCGGCGCGGTTGGCGAACCAGCGAATACCACCATGTTCTACGACAGCACTTACGTGGCATTCGGCGGCACACCGATTGACCCCATCTGCGCCCGACCGTCCGGTGCCTTCGGCTGGGATAACTTCCCCGGTCATCCGCGCCACTCCGACGGTTTCAACGTGAACTTCGTGGACGGGCACGCGAAATACTACTCGCGCAAAGGCACCATTCCGGGCACCTCCACGGGCAATGTGCCCACCTACACACTGCCCTGCGACCTGTCAGGCATTCCCGGAGGAACGCCCAACACGTAGGAGCTATTAGGGGGCGCGCACCGTCGCGCTCCCTTACTTGACTCTTGCGGAAACTGCCTTCAGAACTGTCAGCCCTCCATCCACCGCGGGGCGGTCATCGCGAGGCACCATCACCGTCACGAAATAGCGTCCATTTGCCCAGTAGAACGTGGTGGCGCCATCGGACTGCACCCAGAAGCCGGTGCCGGTCATCTTCAGTGGTTGGGGCTTCGCGTTGCGGCTGGCGTTTCGCCAGTATTCCACGAACCGGCGCGCAGAGACTGCGTCCCTCATGGTGTGTGTGGTCACCGTCACGTACAGGTTACCGCGCTGGTACAGCTTTTGTGCCGCCTCCTGCACACCGTTGTTCAGGTAGAGCTGGTAGCCTCCGTTGTAGATGCTGGTCAACCCGTCGCCCCTGCCGTAGAGATAGGACCCGCTGACCTCTTTCCAGCCTTTCAGCTCGGCACCGGGAAGCAGTCGGGCGCAGGGGCTGTTTTCCCCTTCCGCCCACGCCAGTGATGTCAGCAGCAACCCAAAGGTCACCAATATCCATCTGCAGTGACGCATCGTTACACCTCCGTTGATACCTTACGCATATTGTATCACTCCCTGCGCCCGACAAGCAGGAACCCCTGCGGCACCGGCGTAGAGTGTATGAGAAAACGCCGGCGCGAACAGGAGGACACAGGATGGAAATCCCTTTCCGGGACGAGCGGGTAACCACCGTCCGACACGGTGAAATGCATCTGCCCACGCACTCCTACGCCTCTCGACAACAGTGGGAGGAGCGTGTGCGATGGTTGCGGGAGCAGATTCTGAGCAGCGCGGGACTGCTACCCCTGCCACCGAAGACACCGTTGCGTGCCCGCATCTTCGGGCGAATCGAGCGGGAAGGCTACAGCGTGGAGAAGGTGTATTTTGAAAGCTTCCCCGGCTTTCTGGTCACCGGCAACCTTTATCGTCCTCTTGGGCGCAAGCCCCCCTTGGCGGCAGTGCTCTGTCCACACGGGCACCACCCCGAGGGCAGACTGGGGAACGATCCGTCGGATAACAGCAAGGACTCGATGCCGGGTTCGTGCATCAACATGGCGCGTCAGGGATATATCGCCTTTTCGTACGATATGGTGGGCTACAACGACAGCCTGCAGTTAACGCATCAGCGCATCGCGCAGGAGTGGGAGTTATGGGGTATCCACATGGTGCGCCTGCAGTTGTGGAACAGTATCCGCTCGCTGGACTTTTTGCTCTCGCTTAAGGAGGTGGACAAGGGGCGAATCGGCTGCACGGGTGCGTCGGGTGGGGGCACTCAAACTTTCCTGCTGACAGCAGTAGACCCTCGTGTGACCGCATCTGCACCGGTGTGCATGGTTTCCGCGCATTATCAGGGCGGATGCTTCTGTGAGAACGCGCCGGGGCTGCGGCTGGACACCAACAACGTGGAGATTGCAGCGCTGGGTGCGCCTCGACCGCTGATTCTGGTGTCTGCGACTGGCGACTGGACGAAGAATACCATGGAAGAAGAGTATCCCGCCGCGCGAGCGCTGTATGCACTGCTGGGGGCAGAGACGCGCGTTTCGGCAGTACGCTACGATGCCGGACACAACTACAACCGCGCCAGCCGCGAGGCGGTGTATGCTTACTTTGGTAAATGGCTGGGTGGGGAGGCGCCCTCCAGCGAGCCGCCCTTCACCGTTGAGCCAGCAGAGGCTCTGCGCGTCTTCCCCGATGGCAACCTGCCGGCGGGTTACGCTCGTGGCGATGCCGTGCTGGAGTCCCTGCGCCAGCAGGATGCCGAGCTCCTTCGCGCCCGCTTCCCGCGCAGCGTGCAGGGTATTCCCGCCTTCCGACGCTGGATAGGGAGCGCATGGATGCACACGCTGGCGGTAGAACCTCCGTCGTCGGGAGGCGTGGAGTTGCTGCACGAACAATCGGTCTCTGAACCACTGCCGCATCGTCACGTGGCATTCCGGCGCAGGAACACGGCGGAGGTGGTGCTAGGTGCGCTGTTCCAGCCAGAAGGGCGCCGGTCGGGGCGTGCGGTATTGCTGGTGCACCCGGAGGGCGGCGCGCACTGGCTTCGCGGGGAGACACTGCTGCATCGTCTGCTGAGTGCGGGACACACGGTGATGACCTTAGACGCCTTCGGCACCGGGGAGCATCTGCGACGATATGGCAAGCGCGAAATGAAAGTCAACTTTGCCGAGACCTTCAACCGAACCGACGCACAGTGGCAGGTGCAGGACGTGTTGACCGCGCTGGCATTTTTGCGTTCCATGCGTGGCGTGCGGCGGGTTGCCGTCATCGGCGTGGAGCGAGCCGGCTGGTGGGCATTGCTGGCGGCGTCGTGCGATCGCAGGGTGGACGCCGTGGTCGCGGACCTGAACGGTTGCGACGGCACGAACGCGTTCTACATGCGCAATGTATGGATACCTGGCATCCGCCGACTCGGCGACTGGATGACGGCAGCACTGCTGGCGTATCCCGCGAGGGTGCTGGTGCATCATCTATCTGGGGAGGAAGCGCGTCGCGCGGTGCTTTCGCCATTTGCGTCGGTGGTTAGCGTGGTGCCTTCGCCGGTATCGGAGGTGGAGGCGCTGCACTGGGTGACGCGATCGCGCTAGCCTTAAGCGTCCACCTGCGGTGCGGCGGATAGACGGTCTACAGGCAATGCTGGAATCACTGGCGTGTTTCGGTTATACTTGCTTTGATAGAATACCGCAGGACGGGGGGCGTCTTTGGCGGAACTGAGCCTGTATCATCCGTGGGCTTGGGTGGGAATACTGCCCGTTGTGGCTCTGCTGGCGTGGTGCGGGGGCATCTGGTGCCGAAGTGTGCGCCTGCCGATGGTGGACGCCACAGAGCGTCTGGCGTTTGGGCTGGCGCTGAGCACGGGCGTGCTGGGCTATCTGGTGCTGGCGGTTGGGCTTTCAGGATGGCTGAACGCATGGGTGCTGTGGGCGATACTCGCGCTCATTGTACTCTCCGCCCTGTGGCTGAGGGGTCGCTCGGGCGCCGTCGCCGAGCAGAAAGTGAACTGGCGGCAGTGGGCGCTGGGAGCGGTGGTCGCCGTGCTGATTCTGCCAATGGTGGCGTCGCCACCAGCTGCTACCGACTGGGATGGGCTATCCTACCACCTGGCTGCACCGGCAATCTGGCTGCGTGAGGGGCGTATCGGTTATATCCCCTTCATCCACCAGTCCAACTTCCCCTTTGTGATTGAGATGCAGTATCTCTGGGCGTTGGGAGTGGGCGCCGGTGCTGGCGGAGCGAAGGTGTTCCACTGGGCGACCCTGCTGATGACACTGGGGGCGGTGTTCGCCTTTGCGACGCGCGCGCGAATGCAGGGGGCAGGGGCATGGGCGGCGGCTGTGCTGGTGTCGGTGCCGGTGGTGTTGTGGGAGGCGACGGTCGCCTACGCAGACATGGCAACCGCGGCATACACCACGCTGGCTTTGCTGGCAGGCTGGAATGCTGCGGTAGAGTCTGATTCTGGCACACGGCGCCGCTGGCTGATGCTCTCAGGTGTGATGGGCGGCTTTGCGCTGGGCACCAAGATGACCGCGCTGGGTAGCGTGGGTATTCTGGCTTTGCTTCTCGCCTGGCAAGCCGTTCGGCAGAAACAGGTGCGCTTGGCGGACATCGCTCTCTTTGCGATGGTTGCTGTGCTGGTGGGTGCGCCGTGGTATATCAAGACTTACCTCTACACCGGTAATCCGGTATACCCCTACTTTTATGAGACATTCGGCGGGCGCAACTGGACAGCGGAAAACGCACGCATCTACCGTGAGGCACAACTGGCTTTTGGGCTGGGCAGGGAGCCGTACAAACTGCTCATGGCTCCGTTCAATATTACCTTCTTCTGGAGTCGTTTTTTTGACCCTTTACCCTTCGTGGGTTCGGTGGGTTTCGTGTTTCTGGCAGGGCTGATACCTCTGCTGTTTGCCCGCCGATTGCCTGCGCCTGCAAGCTGGTGGGTGCTGTTTACGCTTGTGTCGCTGGTGTTCTGGTTCGTTCTAATGCAGCAGGTGCGCTACGTGATGGCAGTCTTTCCGCTGGTGGCGCTACTGTGCGGGGGACTGGCGGTGATGAGCGCGCATCGCTTCACGGCGCGAGCGATGCAGGCGGCGATTGTGTTGCAGGTGCTGTGGTGTGCGGTGGGGCTGTCGCCGTTATGGAGCCGGTCACTGACGGTATGGCATGAGGGCAGCTCCGCCTACCTCGAACGTGCCCTGCCCGGAGTATGGCAAGCCAGCCAGTGGATAAACCTCAACACTCCGCCGGAGGCAGGCGTCATCCTCTTCGATGAGACGCGAGGGTTCTACCTGCAGAGGCGCTACCTTTGGGGCAATCCGGGACATCACACGCTGATCGACTACGCCTCGTTCACGGATGGCGATATGCTCGTGCGCGCGCTTCACCGTATGGGTTACCACTACGTGATGCAGAACCTTGCCTTCGTGCCCCCCGATTCGGAACGCGAACACTGGCGACGTATCCTGAACGATGCCATTGCGCGCGGGGCGCTGGTGGAGCGGTTTCGTGAGCGGTCGGTAGTGGTGTTCGAAATACGTCCGCGCCCCATCGCGATAGCCAGCCAGTAGGGGTATAATGGGGCTGGATACCGCCTGGGAGCTGAGCCAATGAACCGATTCGCGAAGTACTGCTGGGGCGCGCTGGTATACAACATCGCTGTCGTGCTGTGGGGAGCGTTCGTGCGGGCAACGGGTAGCGGCGCTGGTTGCGGGAGCCATTGGCCCACCTGCAACGGTGAGATTATCCCACGTCCGGAGTCGGTGGAGACCCTCATCGAGTTTACCCATCGTGCCACCAGTGGAATAGCGTTGCTGGCGGTGCTGGCGTTATTCGTGTGGGCGTTTCGCACCTATCCGCGCCGACACATCGTACGGCTTGGGGCATCGCTGTCGCTCTTCTTCATCATTACCGAAGCGCTGGTGGGAGCGGGGCTGGTGCTTTTCGAGTGGGTCGCACACAACACCTCTGTGGCGCGAGCGATTTCAATGGCGGTGCATCTGGTGAACACCTTCCTTCTGCTGGCAGCGCTTACGCTCACCGCATGGTGGGCATCGGGTGGTGCGCCTTGGCGGTTGAGGGGGCAGGGCAGGATGCTGCCGGTGCTGGCTGGGACGTGGGCGACGATGCTGTTAACGGGAATGACAGGCGCGGTGATTGCGCTGGGCGACACGCTGTTTTTGGGGCTGGGCATTCGCCCGGAAGAGTCGCCTCTGGTTCGCACGCTGGTTGCCATCCGTCCGATCCACCCTGTCGTGGCGGTGCTGGGGGGAGTATACCTCTCGATGGCGGGTATCTGGGTGCTCAACCATCGTCCACAGCCTGTGGTTGCCCGTCTGGTGATGACGCTCATGCTTCTGTTTGTCGTTCAGCTGGTAGCGGGTGCGGTGAATGTGGTGTTGAAGGCGCCGGTGTGGATGCAGATTGTGCATCTGCTGCTGTCGGATATCCTGTGGATTGTGCTCGTCCTGTTGTCGTCTGTGGCGCTATCCACCGCTGGAGAGGAACAGCCGGCGGTACAGGCTCCTCCCGTGCCAAGCCCGAGCGTGCCTTAGGAGTGAACATAGTGACGGGACGCCTATCCGGTGCTGACCAAGGTGTTGCCGTCTGAGTTTCGCGCCGAATGATATGCCCTCGTGCGCACTTGCAGGATCGCACCGTTATTCTCAGAAATATAGTCTCGCAAAGCAAATCGGCGTGGGAGGGATAGGCTCATGGAATGTGAAGAGTTTTCGTTGCTGGCGCACATCTCCGATCTCACGGTGGAGCGCCACATTCCGTTCAACGTCATGTTCGAGCTGACGCATCGGTGCAATACACGGTGCAAACACTGCTACCAGCACCATCCCAAACGCGCCGACGGCGAGCTGACCACCGAAGAATGGTGTCGGGTGATGGACGATCTGGCAGAGGCGGGTACGCTGTACCTCACGCTCACCGGTGGGGAAGTGCTGCTGCGCAAGGACTTCTTCCAGATTGCCCGTTACGCCCGCAGGAAACGTTTTGCGCTCAAAATCTACACGAACGGCACGCTCATCAAGCCCAGAGTAGCCGAAGAGATTGCTTCCCTGCGCCCCTTTACCGTGGAGATGAGCGTGTACGGCTCCAACGCCGAGACGCACGATGCGATGACCCAGGTGAAGGGCAGCTTCGACCGGGTTGTCCGTGCGGTGAAACTGCTGGTGAGCCTGAAACAGCGCGTTATTCTGAAGTGCCCGCTGGCGACTTCCAGCTTTGGGCAGTACGAAGACATCATGCAGATGGCTGAGGAGCTTGGCGCGGAGTACCGTTTTGACCCTACCATCGCCCCGATGAACGACGGCGATATGTGCCCCACCAACCTGCGCATCGGCGTGGAGGAGCTGATGAAGCTGTACGACGACGAGCGCGTTTTCAGGAAGAAGGGGTTGCCGTCGATGGGTCCCGATGATAAGGTCAAAATGTGCGACGCAGGGCGCAACAGCATGGCGGTGAATCCGTGGGGCGAGGTGTACCCGTGCGTTCAGATGCTTATCCCCTGTGGCAACGTGCGCGAGAAATCCATACTGGAAATCTGGTATGGGTCGCGTGAGCTGCGAAACCTGCGCAACATCACGCCCGACGACCTGAAGCAGTGCCAGACGTGTGATGTCAAGCAGTATTGCAGTCGCTGTCCGGGACAGGCGCTGCTGGAAGATGGCAGTCTCACCGGATGCCAGAGCCGCGCGCGCACCATCGCTCGCATCCGAAAGCGGCTGGCGGAACGACAAACAGCCGCCCCCACCGGGAGCGGCTTACTGCGTGTAGTGGCTTAGGGTCTGAACTCGCTATGTTCCCATCTCCCATGAGGTGAGGTACTCCTGCTGCTCTGGCGTCAGCGTGTCGATGCGGATGCCCATTGCGTCGAGCTTCAAACGGGCGATCTCCCTGTCCAGTTCGATGGGCACGCGGTACACCTGTTTCTCCAGCATGTGCGCGTGCCGGTGGATGTACTCCGCGCTGAGCGCCTGATTGGCGAAGCTCATGTCCATCACGCTGGCAGGGTGTCCCTCTGCAGCTGCGAGGTTGATCAGCCTGCCTTCTCCCAGCAGAAAAATCTTGCGACCATCCGGCATCACGTACTCATCCACGAACTCGCGGATGCGCCGCCTCGAGACCTTCATCCGCTCCAGCGCCTCGATGTCGATCTCCACGTTGAAGTGTCCCGAATTCGCCACGATAGCTCCTGATTTCATCACGGCGAAGTGCTCTTCGCGAATGACGCTGATGTCGCCGGTCAGGGTGACAAACACATCTCCCAGACGGGTAGCCTCTGCCATCGGCATCACCTGATAGCCGTCCATCACCGCCTCCAGCGCACGCAGGGGGTCGGTCTCGGTGACAATCACGTGCGCGCCCATGCCTTTGGCTCGCATAGCCACGCCGCGTCCGCACCAGCCATATCCCGCCACCACCACTGTCCGACCTGCCAGCAGGATGTTCGTCGCTCGCAGAATGCCGTCGATGGTGCTTTGCCCGGTGCCGTAGCGGTTGTCAAAAAGATGCTTGGTGTCGGCGTCGTTGACGGCGATGATGGGGTAGCGCAACACGCCGTCCTTTGCCATGGCGCGCAGGCGGATGACGCCGGTGGTGGTCTCTTCGGTGCCGCCGCGCACGTTAGCCAGCAGTTCCTGCCGCTGTGAATGCAGCGTGGACACGAGGTCTGCTCCATCGTCCATTGTAATGTGCGGCTGTGTGTCCAGCACCGCGTGGATGTGTTTGTAGTAAGTCTCGTGGTCCTCGCCCTTAATGGCAAAAACAGGGATGCCATGATGTTTCACCAGCGCCGCAGCGACATCGTCCTGCGTGGAGAGCGGGTTGGACGCACACAGCGCCACCTGGGCACCGCCCTCCTTCAGCGTGATGGCGAGGTTCGCCGTCTCAGTGGTGACGTGCAAGCACGCAGCGAGACGCACTCCCTCCAGCGGCTTCTCGCGTGCAAATCGGTCACGGATCATGCGCAGTACGGGCATGTCCTGCTCTGCCCATTCGATGCGCAGCTGTCCGGTATCTGCGAGCGAAAGGTCTTTCACATCGTAGTTCATGCAGGTTCCTCCGTGATGGCGTTCTCAACAGATTGGCACAGGCGCTTTACACCGTTCCCACATGGTTGTTCTTGCGCACCGGGTCGACAATCACCCCATCGAACACCGCTGCGTTCGACTTCACGCGGCAGCCTTTGCCCACCACGCATCGCACGAGCATTGTATCGCGCATCACCACAGCCCCCTCCCACAGGATACTCTCCTGCACGGTGGCATTGTCTTCCACGACGCAGTTATCGCCGAGCACGCTGTACTCCAGCACCTTCGCGCCGGGACCGATCTCGCAGTTGTTTCCGATGACCACCGGATAGCCGATCTCCGCCGAGGGGTCGATCTTCACATCCTTGCCAATCCACACGTATTTGCGCGTTTCCGGATATGCAATGCGCAGGGCGACTCTGCCCTGCATGGCGTCCACATGCGTCTGCTGATAGGTGCGCAGGTTGCCGACGTCCTTCCAGTAGGATGAGGTAAGAAATCCGAAGAAGGGGCGGCGCTGTTCCAGCAGGAGGGGCAGCAGGTTCGCGCCGAAACCGTAGGTCACTCCGCGCGGAATCAGGTCGAAAATCTCCGGTTCGAAGACATACACGCCCGTGTTCGCTGCGTTGGAGAAGATGACCTCGCCGCGAGGCTTCTCCAGAAAGCGCGTGATGCGCCCTCGTTCGTTGAGCAGAGCAATACCGTACTCCGAGGGGTCATCCACCAGCGACAGGGCGATAGTAGCGATCGCGCGCTTCTCCTTGTGATAGCGCAGGAGGCGTGTCAGGTCAAGGTCGGTGATGTCGTCGCCGCCGATGACGATAAAGGTATCGTCGAAGAAGTGCTCGCACCGCTTCACGCTACCGGCGTCACCCCACAGCCGATCCTCTTTGGAGTAGTGAATGCGCACACCCCACCGCGAGCCATCGCCAAAATGGTTTTCGATCTGCTCGCCCAGATAGTATAGGTTCACCATGATGTCGGTAAAGCCGTGTCGCTTCAGCAGTTCCACAATATGCTCCATGACGGGGTGGTTTACAATCGGCACCATCGGTTTGGGTACGTTGCGGGTGAGTGGGTCGAGGCGAGAACCCACTCCTGCTGCCAGAATCATGGCTTTCATTGCCTGTGCTCCTCCTCGAATTGCTGCACCATTGCAGCCACGTAGTCGATCTGTTCTTCGCTCAGCTCAGGATGCACTGGCAGGGAGAGCACCTCCTGCGCGGCACGCTCCGCGTGCGGGAAATCGCCAGGACGATAGCCTAGGTTCCGGTACGCTTCCTGCAGATGCAGCGGCAACGGGTAGTAGACGGCGGTGGCGATACCATGCCGTTGCAGATAGCGCTGCAAGGCATCGCGCTGACGGTGGCGGATGGTAAACTGATGGTAGGTGTGCAGGTTGTCGGGAGCCGTCTCAGGTAGAACGGCGCAAGTTGCGTGCAGTCTCTCGAAGTAGCGGCGGGCGTTCTGCCGGCGACGTTCGTTCCATTCGTCCAGATGGGGGAGCTTCACCCGCAAAATAGCCGCCTGTATCTCGTCCAGCCTGCTGCAGTAGCCGGGCACGCGATAGAAATACGGACCACCCTGTGCACCATGGGCGCGCAACTGACGCACCCGTTTCGCTATCTCTTCCATGCTGGTCAACACGATACCACCGTCGCCAAAGGCACCGAGGTTCTTGGTGGGGTAGAAGCTGAGCGCAGTCGTGTGCCCCACCGCTGCCACGCGCAAGCCGTTCTGCTCTGCGCCTATCGCCTGCGCCGAGTCGTTAATCAGATAAATCTGATATCTCTGTGCAATCTGCCACAGTACATCACGAGGAGCCATCTGCCCGAACAGGTCCACCGGCAGTAATGCGCGTGTGCGGGGGGTGATGGCGCCCGCGATCGCCGAAACATCGATGTTGTAGGTGCACGGGTCGATGTCCACGTAAACGGGTCGAGCGCCCAGCCGGACGATGACCTCGGTGGTGGCGCCGAAGGTGAACGGCGTGGTGATGACTTCGTCACCGGGGCCAATTCCCAGCGCTGCCAGCGAAAGCTCCAGCGCATCGGTTCCAGAGGCTACCCCGATGCCGAACTTTGCCCCACAATAGGCAGCGACTTCCTCTTCAAGGCGCTCGACGTTCTCCCCCAGAATGAAACGCCCGCTCACAAGCACGCGGGCAACCGCCGCATCGATCTCCGCCTTCAGCGCGTGGTATTGCGCCTGCAGATTGACTATCGGCACCTGAGTTGTTGTGTCCATTCAGCTTCCTCTTACCAGTTGGTTCCTAACCGGCTTTCCAGACCGATTCGGGTTCCTGCGGCCATCACCGCATCGCTGATACGACAACCCGCCCCGATGGATACGTCGCAGTCACAGATGACTCGGGTCAGGTTTGCTCCCTCAGCGACATGCACCCGTTCCAGCAGCACACAGTCCTCCAGCACGCTTCCCCGTGCGATACGACACCCCGCGCCGATCACCACCGTACCGCGCAGGTGTACGTTCTGATCAATCACCGCACCTTCGCCAACATGCGCCATCGCGCCTGTGTCCAGCATCGCCTGCACCGAGGCGTTTTGCATGCACCACAAGCCTTCCGCATGAGGCGTGCCCGGCAGGGAGATGTTCGTCTTCCCCTGCAAAAGGTCGTTGGTGACCTTCCAGTAATGCGTGGGACCTGCTACATCCACCCAGTAGCCTTCTGCCGGGGCGCCATACAATCCCTCGTGCCCTTCGATCATGCGCGGATAGATTTCCCGCTCGATAGAGACCATTCGTCCCTCGGGGATGCTCTCCACCACCTCGGGCTCAAGTACATAGAAACCGGCGTTGATGTAGTCCCAGCCGGTTCGCTCCACGTTCGGGTTTGCTGCAAGCGCCTTCTTCTGTTCTTCTGTTGGCTCTCTCCATGCCAGAACCCTGCCGTCAGCGTCCAGCTCCAGCACACCGTAGGGGTTCGGGCTGGGCACCGCCTTCAAAGCGATGGTGGCGCGGGCACGCCGTTGCTGATGCAGGCGGATGATCGCGCTCAGGTCGAAATCGGTCACGATATCGCCGTTGAACACCACGACGGTCTCGTGCCTCCACAGGCTCCTGGCAGCATTGCGGATAGCGCCAGCCGTACCTAGCGGCTGATCTTCCTGAGCGTAGCGCATCCTCACGCCGAACTGGGAGCCGTCGCCGAAATGCCGCTCGATGGCATCTGCCATGTAGTTGGTGGCAAATACAATCTCATCTACACCGTGCGCTTTCAGCAGAGAGACCTGATACTCCAGTAACGGGCGATTGAGAATCGGCATGAGAGGTTTAGGACGGGTGTAGGTGAGCGGACGAAACCGGGTGCCAAATCCGCCAGCGATAACGATCCCTTGCATCCCATCACCTCCCAACCGTATTCCATCTCCTGTTTTCGGGTAGAACACCCGAGAGATTATACTCAGCGGATAAACCGTTTGTAAAGTTGCAAAGAGAATGTTGAAGAGGTCCAACCTTGTGTCATTGCGAGGAGCGCAGCGACGAAGCAATCCCCATCACTGCACGGCGTTTGCAGGACGTGCCAGATGTGTCGTCTAATACCGTAAAGATAGACTGGAGGGTGCTCCCAATGCCGGTACCAGATAGCGCGCGCGTTGTGTATGAGAAAAATCCACTGGCAGAGGTCATCTGCCAGTTGCGCTACCCGACGATTTTCAGGATAGGG
>CAKZNX010000390.1 GCA_937132045.1 uncultured bacterium | reverse complement strand
GGCGACGCGGTCACCGTGCATGGCGCCGTGGTGGCAGCAGATAACGTTTCCCCGCGCCCCAGGATGACCATCACCAAAGTGATTATCGACGACGGCACCGGCACACTGGAGCTGGTGTGGTTCAACCAGCCTTACCTGAAGGACAAGTTTCTGAAGATGCGCGGGCAGGAGATTGTCGCGTACGGTGTGGTGCAGAACGGTCCCTATCACTACCAGATGCAGACGCCCGAGTGGGAACCGCTGACCGATACCGACCCTCTGGGCGCGCACCGCATTGTGCCGGTGTACCCGCTCACGGAAGGGCTTCCGCATACGCGACTGCGGCGGATCATGTTCAACGCGCTGGAGACCTACGAGCCGGCGCTGATGGACTGTCTTCCACCCGACCTGCGCCGCCGCCTGAGCCTGATGCCCTTTGCCGGGGCGGTACGCAACGCGCACTTTCCCGAAAGCATGGAGCACCTCGAACAGGCACGGCGACGCCTCATCTTCGAGGAGTTCTACCTCCTGCAACTGCACATTGCCCAGCGCAAAATCGCCGAGACCACAGGCGCGCCCGGTATTCGCTTCCACATCGAGAAGGAGGTTCTGTGGCGCAAACTGCATGAGATAGTGCCGTTCGACCTCACCTCTGCCCAGCGACGTGTCATCGAGGAAATCTGGAGAGACATGGCTCGAGACTACCCGATGAACCGCCTGCTGCAGGGCGATGTAGGCTCGGGCAAGACGATCGTGGCAGCCGCAGCGATACTGGCGTGCGTGGAAAACCGATACCAGGCGGCGGTGATGGTGCCCACCGAGATCCTCGCCGAGCAACACTTCATCGTGCTCTCGCGTCTCTTTCGCAAGCTGGGCATCATCGTCGACCTGGCGGTGGGCAGCTTGACCCAGCGCGGCAAAAAATCGGTGCGTGAGCGTATTGCTACGGGCATCACGCAGGTGGCAGTGGGAACCCATGCGCTGATACAGGAAGGGGTCGAGTTCCGAAAGCTGGGTCTGGTGATAGTCGACGAGCAGCATCGCTTCGGGGTGCTTCAGCGGGCAGCCCTGCGCGAGAAGGGGGAGAACCCGGACGTGCTGGTGATGACTGCCACACCCATTCCACGCACCCTCACGATGACCCTCTACGGTGACCTGGACCTGTCCATCATCGACGAGATGCCGCCGGGGCGCCGACCCGTGAAGACACACCGGAAGCGCGCTCACCAGCGGACGCAGGTGTACGAAGCCGTACGCAAGCTGGTTCAGCAGGGACAGCAAGCGTATTTCGTCTGCCCGCTCATCTCCGAGTCCGAGAAGATGCAGGTGCGTGCGGCGGAGGAGCTGGCGAAACACCTGCAGGAGGACGTTTTCCCCGAGTTGCGTGTTGGGCTACTGCATGGACAGATGAAGCCAGTGGAGAAAGAGGAGATCATGGAGCGGTTCAGGGCAGGCGAGATCGATATTCTCGTATCCACCACGGTGATTGAGGTGGGGGTGGACGTGCCCAACGCTTCCGTGATGGTTATCGAGGACGCCGAGCGGTTCGGGCTGGCGCAACTGCATCAGCTGCGCGGGCGCGTGGGGCGTGGGGCGCATCAGTCGTACTGCGTGCTGATCAGCGACTCGAACGGCGAGGACGCCAACCGTCGGCTGGACGTGCTGGTGCGCACCAACGACGGTTTCGTGATTGCAGAGGAGGACCTGCGCCTTCGTGGACCCGGCGAGATATACGGTACACGTCAGAGCGGTGTGCCCTCGCTGAGAGTGGCAGATATCCTGCGCGATGCGGAACTGCTGGAGCTGGCTCGACAGGAGGCGTTCCGCACAGTGCAGTCCGACCCTGAACTGAAACAACCTCAACACCGCCTGCTGGTCGGCGCGATGCAGCGCAACACACCGCGGGCAGTGCTGGCAACGGTGAGCTGAGGTGTCGCGAATTAAGACGGCAATCTATCCGGGGTCGTTCGACCCCGTTACCAGCGGACACTACGATATCATCGTGCGGGCATCTCGCCTGTTCGAGCGGCTGATTGTGGCAGTGGCGCCGAACCCCTCCAAACAGCCCCTGTTCACGGTGGAAGAGCGCATGGCGATATTGCAGGAAGTTTGTGCCTCATTGCCTAACGTGCAGGTAGAGTGCTTCGAGGGACTTCTGGTCGATTTCGCCATGAAGCGAGGGGCGCAGGTGATAGTGAAAGGACTGCGCGCGGTGAGCGATTTCGACCACGAACTGCAGATGGCGTTAACCAACCGGCGCCTGTGCCCGCAGATAGAAACCATTTTCATGATGACCAACTCGGAATACGTTTTCCTGTCCTCCAGCATGGTCAAGGAGATCGCTCGTCTGGGAGGCAGTGTTCAGGGACTTGTACCCAAAGCGGTGGAGCCGTATCTGTACCGCAAACTGGGCAAGTCCTTGCCGAACAAAGAAGACAACAGGGGGTGATTGAGATAGAGATCCTGCAACTTCTCAAACAGCTGGAAGAACTGGTGGAGAATGCCCGATACATCGCCCTATTGAAGCTGACTTTTGGACTCGATCATGATGAGTTCTTTGTGCTGGTGAACCGTATTCGCGCCTCTCTTCCAGAAGATGTGAAGCGTGCGAGCAATGTCACCCGCGAACGTGACCGCATCCTCGAGACCGCTCGCGAAGAATCTAACCACATTATCGAGCAGAGCCGGGTGGAGGCAGAACGCATCCTCGAGGAGGCGCGCCTGCAGGCGCAAAGGCTGGTGGACCAGAGCGAGATCGTGCTGATGGCGAAGGAGCAGGCGCGGCAGATTGTCGCCAGCGCGCAGGAGGATGCACGGCAGATTCGGCGCGGTGCGGACGAGTACGCCCGCGATGTGCTGAACAACCTGGAAGCAGTGCTGGCGAAGGCAATAGGAACCATCCAGCGCGGCAAGGAGAAACTGGAAGAATCTCTGGAGGAGGTGCCCGTCGGTTCTGCACGTCAATAAACGCATGTATACAAGGAGAATACAGCGTGAATATACTGGTGGTGAACTGTGGCAGTTCGTCGTTAAAGTACCGGCTTTTCAGCGACTCGCAGGAGCGAGCGCGCGGTCTGATCGAGCGGATAGGCAGCGCCGATACGCCCAACCACAGCGTAGCGGTGCATCAGATGTTCGAGCAGCTGAGCCGGACGGATGGAGGTGTGCCGATAGAGGATATCCATGCCATTGGGCATCGGGTGGTGCACGGCGGTGAGCGCTTCACCGGGTCGGTGGTGATTGAGCCTGAGGTAATCGACGCGGTGGAGGCTTGCGCCACGCTTGCTCCTCTACATAATCCCCCCAACCTGCTGGGTATTCGTGCCTGTATGGAACAGGCTCCGCAGGCGGTGCAGGTGGCGGTGTTCGACACAGCGTTCCACCATACTCTGCCCCCGCACGCCTACCTGTACGCCCTGCCCTATGAGCTGCGCGAAAATTACGGCATCCGGCGTTATGGCTTTCACGGCACCTCGCATCGCTATGTCTCCGGACGGGTGATCGAGCTGCTGAAGCAGGACAACGCCCTGCAAACGCCCAGCAAGGTCATCTGCTGTCATCTGGGTAACGGTTGCAGTATCACCGCGGTGCTGGACGGCAAGAGCGTGGATACCAGCATGGGCATGACTCCCGCTGAGGGACTGGTGATGGGCACGCGCTCGGGCGACATCGACCCGGCAATCGTGCTGCATCTTCAGCGTACGCTCGGCTGGGATGCGGATAGGGTAGACCGGCTGATCAACAAGGAAGGCGGACTGCTGGCGCTTGCGGGTGTATCCGACATGCGCGATGTGGAAGCGCGCGCTTCCAGCGGGGATGCGAAGGCACAGACCGCTTTCGAGGTATTCTGTTATCGGATAGTGAAGTATATCGGCGCCTATGCTGCGGCGATGAACGGTGTGCACGCCATTGCCTTCACTGCCGGTATCGGTGAGAACAGCCCGGTGGTGCGCAGTCAAGTGTGTGCCTATCTGCGGTATCTGGGCGTGCAGCTGGACGAGAAAGCGAACCGCGAAGGCAAGGGCGAGCGGTGCATCACCACTGCCGAATCGCGGGTACGGGTGTACGTCGTGCCAACTGACGAGGAGCGGGTCATCGCCGCGGAAACCCGCCAGCTGGTGGAGCACCTACGCCGAGCAAATTGACAAGCCACAACGAGAGGGGGGACTCCCCGTGAGACTGGACCTGACCGAGATTGCCCAGCATGTGGGCAAGCAGATGTCGTATGATGTGGACGAGCCAGCAAGCTCGATCTTGGACCTTCACGTTCTAAGTCCGATCCGGGGGAAGTTGCTGTTCACCAATACCGGCGACCTGATGCTGGTACGGGGGTCACTGCGCGCCAGCGTGGAGCTGGAGTGCAGTCGTTGTCTGCGTCCGTTCGAAATGCCTCTGACCTGTGAGGTGGAGGAACAGGTGGAACTGCGCGCCATCGCTGCCCGCCCGTTCGAGCACCCGCAGGTCACCATGGTGCCGGAGGAAGGCGACACGCTGTTCCTGGAAGGTAACATCCTCGACCTGACAGAGCTCATTCGGCAGATGTTTCTGGTGTCGCTGCCTATCAAACCACTGCACGACCTGGAGTGTCGTGGGCTGTGTCCGACCTGTGGCGCTGACCTGAACGAAGGCGAGTGCACGTGCGAGAAGCCGGTGGGGCATCCTGCCTTTGCCGCTCTGGCGAAACTGCTGGCGCAAATGGAAGAGGCATGATTCCGTGATATAATATATCGGCAATTTTTCTGGAAAGAGGTGAGACAGTGGCTTTACCAAAGAGACGTCATTCTCATGCGCGCACAGCAAAGCGACGAACACACTATGTTCTCAACGCAGCGACTGTCGTGAAGATCGGCCGCTGTCCGACAGGCAACCCCAACTGTCCGGGGGCGCACCTGTCGCACACTGCCTGTCCGGTGTGTGGCTACTACAAAGGGCGACAGGCAGTGCTGGTGAAGCAGAGGCGACGCCGCGAAGGATAAGCTCCGATTTACATGGCGCTCTCCCACTCGTCCATACGTGTCGCAGTGGATGCCATGGGCGGCGACCACGCGCCCCGCGAGGTGGTGCAGGGTTGCGTGGCGGTTGCCCAGCAGATGCCAGATGTGGAGATTACTCTGGTGGGCGACCGGCAGCGCATCCAGGCAGATCTGCGCAGTACGACTCTGCCCCCCAACCTGCACGTCCGCCACGCCTCTCAGGTCATCGAGATGGGCGAAAGTCCAGTTTACGCCATTCGGCGCAAAAAGGATGCCTCCATCGTGGTGTGTGCGCAGATGGTGCAGGAAGGGGAAGCCGATGCCTTTTTCTCCGCTGGCAACAGCGGTGCGGCAATGGCAGTGGCAGCCCTGCAAATCGGGCGTATCCCCGGCATCGACCGACCCGCCATTGCCGCGGCGATACCCTGCAAGAAAGGGCGCTTCGTGCTGATCGACGCCGGAGCCAACGTGGACTGCGACGCCTCGCACCTGCTGGAGTTCGCCATCATGGGCTCGGTGTACGCCGAGGTCATCCTGAACATCCCCAACCCTACCGTTGGACTGCTCAGCAACGGCGAGGAGGAAGGCAAGGGCAATCAGGTGGTGAAGGTGGCTCACAAACTCCTGCATCAGAGCGGACTGCCCTTTGTGGGTAACATCGAGGGCAAAGACGTTTTTGAAGGCAAGGCAGATGTGGTGGTGTGCGACGGGTTTGTGGGCAACGTCGCGCTGAAAATCGGCGAGGGAACCGCCAGCTTCATGGTGAGCCTGATAGAGGCAGAGGTTCGTCGTCACCCCCTGCTGGTTGTCCCTCTGGCGATGCTGCGTGGGGTTATCCGTCGCCTCAAACAGCGTACCGATTACGCCGAGTATGGCGGTGCACACCTGCTGGGGGTGCGAGGAGTGTGTGTGATCGGTCATGGGCGCTCGCACGCCAGTGCTATCGCCAACGGAGTGCGCCTCACCGCGCGTTCGGTACGGGAGCGTGTGGCGAAGCGCATCGAGGACGCCATGCTCGCCCAGACTGCCCTGCTGAGCACCATACCCTTGCTCCTTCAGGAGAACGACGCCGATGCGCAATGATTTGCGTGCTGGTATCGTGGGGCTGGGGATAGGCATTCCGCATTCCGTGGTAACCAACTACGACCTCGAACAGTGCATCGACACCAGCGACGAGTGGATTTTTACCCGCACCGGCATTCGTGAGAGACGCGTGGCGCCTCATGGCATCGCCACCTCGGACCTGGCGGCTCAGGCGGCACTGCAGGCTCTGCAAAACGCAGGCAAAACCCCCGAGGAGGTAGACCTCATCGTGGTGGCAACCGCCACTCCAGACATGCCCTGGCCCTCCACAGCCTGCCTGGTACAGGCGAAAATCGGGGCGAGCCGTGCAGCAGCCTTTGACCTGAATGCAGTGTGTTCTGGTTTCGTCTATGCATTGTGGATGGCTGCGCAGGCGGTGGAAACAGGCGCGTATCGCTGTGTGCTGGTTATCGGGGCGGATATACTCTCCCGTCAGGTGAACTGGGAAGACCGCGCCACCTGCGTGCTGTTTGGCGATGGCGCCGGAGCGGTGGTGCTGGCGCCGGTGGACGAGCCGTACGGGGTGCTAGCGGGCGTGCTGGGAGCAGACGGCACGGGTGCGCCGTTGTTGAACGTTCCCGCCGGGGGCACTCGCGAACCGCTCAGCCCGGAAGCGCTTGCCCAGAAAAGGCATACCATCCAGATGCGCGGGCGCGAGGTGTTCAAGTTCGCGGTCACCATCATGGGAGAGGTGTCTCTGCAGGCGCTGGAGAAAGCTGGTATCCCTTCGGAAGAGGTGGCTCTGTTCATCCCCCATCAGGCGAATATCCGCATCATACAGGCAGCTGCCGAGCGGTTGAACCTGCCGATGGAGCGCGTGTTCGTCAACGTGGACCGCTACGGCAACACCTCTGCTGCTTCCATCCCCATCGCCCTGTACGAGGCTTGGGCGCAGGGGCTTCTGAAACGGGGCAACGTCGTGGTAGTGGTGGGGTTTGGTGCCGGGTTAACATGGGGCGCTTGCGTCGTACGCTGGGTTTAGGAGGATAGAGATGCTTGCACTGGTGTTTCACGGACAGGGGTCGCAGACGCCGGGCATGGGAAAGAGTGTTGCCGAAGAGTTCGCCGTTGCACGACGCCTTTTTGAAGAGGCGGACGAGATACTCGGTTACCGTCTGAGCGCCCTCTGCTTTGAGGGAATCGAGGAGGATTTGCGCCAGACGATACATGCCCAGCCCGCGCTGTTCGTGACGAGTGTGGCTGTATGGAGCGCGCTCGGCGAGCTGGTGGAGTTGACCCCCGTCTGTGTGGCGGGGCACAGCGTAGGAGAGTATGCCGCGCTGGTGGCTGCTGGCGCACTCGACTGGCAGGACGGGTTGAAGCTGGTACGTGCGCGGGCGCAGGCGATGCAGGAAGCGGCGGAGCGTTCAGCGGGAACGATGGCGGCGGTGCTGGGGCTGGACGCAGACACGGTGGAGACGGCGTGTCGGCAGGCGTCTTCCGTGGGAGTGGTGGTGGTGGCGAACCGCAACTGCCCCGGTCAGGTGGTGATTTCGGGCGAAGTGGACGCCGTCGCGCGAGCAGGGGAGCTCTGCAAGGAGCAGGGTGCGAAACGGGTGCTTCCCCTGCGAGTCAGTGGCGCATTCCATTCTCCGCTGATGGCGCCTGCAGCAGAGCGCTTCCGCGAAGCGTTGCAGGCGGTGACATTCCGTACGCCGAAGATACCCGTCGTGGCGAACCGTACTGCTGACGTGCTGGCTGATAACACCGACTTCGTGGCGTTGCTCACCGAGCAGCTCCTGCATTCGGTGCGGTGGGAGGAGAGCGTGCGCCGCATGTGGGATCTGGGTGCAAGGCAGTTCGCAGAGCTCGGACCGGGCGATGTGCTCAGCGGACTGATTCGCCGTACCGTGCCGGAGGCGCAGACGCTGAACGTTCACACGGCGGAACAGGTGCGGCAGACGGCACAGATGCTGAGCGAGTGAATCACCCGCATGTAACGAGGAGGAAAGGTTGAGACTGGAAGGCAGAGTCGCGCTGGTAACCGGCGCGGGAAAGGACAGTCGGGGGATTGGACACGGTATCGCGGTGGCGCTGGCGCGTGAGGGCGCGGATGTGGCAGTGGCATCGCACACGCTGGCAAATGCTTTGAGAGTGGCGGACGCGGTTCAGGCGCTGGGCAGGCGCTCGCTGGCGGTGGAGATGGACGTGTCGCGCGCCGAGTCGGTGGAGGCAGGCGTTACCGAAGTGCTGAACACTTTTGGTAGAATAGACATTCTGGTAAACAACGCTGGCATCACGCGCGATGCTCTGCTGGTGCGAATGCGCGCGGAGGACTGGGACGCCGTACTGGACGTCAACCTGAAGGGGGCGTTTCTGTGCAGCCGCGCGGTGGCGAAGGTGATGATGAAACAGCGTTCCGGCAGTATCGTCAACATTACCTCCATTATGGGGCTGACGGGCAACGCGGGACAGGCGAACTATGCTTCCGCCAAAGCGGGACTGGTTGGGTTGACGAAATCGATGGCGCGTGAGCTGGGTTCTCGGGGCATTCGCGTGAACGCCGTAGCGCCCGGCTGGATTGAGACGGCTATGACGGATGCACTGCCGGAACCGGTGCGCGAGACGATGCTGAAGCAGATCCCGCTGGGGCGGCTGGGCAAAGCGGAAGACGTGGCTGGGGCGGTAGTGTTTCTCTGCGGTGACGAGGCAGGCTACATCACCGGGCAGGTCTTGACGGTGGACGGCGGTCTCGTTATGATGTAGAGCAAAGCCGAACCGAGATGCATTTTCAGCAAACAAACCTGACATACGGAGGCTACGAATGAGCACGTTTGACCGCATCAAGAAGGTGATCGTGGAGAAGCTGGAGGTGGATGAGAACGAGGTGACGCCGGAGGCATCTTTTGCAGAGGACCTCGGTGCCGACTCGCTGGATGTCGTGGAACTGATTATGGCTCTGGAGGAAGAGTTCAACATCGAAATCCCCGATGTCGACGCGGAGGGCATTCGAACGGTTCAGGATGCGGTGAACTACATCGAGCAGAAACTGGCTGCGGGTTGATAGGCGATGGGAACAGCATGGCGGAGAGTAGTGGTGACCGGCATGGGCGCCATTACCCCGTTGGGTCTGGACGTCCCGTCCTTCTGGGAGGGACTGAAAAACGGGCACAACGGGGTGGCGACCATCACCTCTTTTGACCCGACGGGTCAACCGGTGCGCTTTGCGGCGGAGGTCAAGGGCTTCTCCCCCGAAAACTACATGGAGCGCAAGGAAGCGCGTCGCATGGACCGCTTCACCCAGTTCGCCATTGCAGCAACCAGAGAGGCGCTTGCCAGCTCCGGGCTGCAGGTTACTGATGAGAACCGCACTCGCATTGGAACACTGATCGCCAGCGGTATCGGCGGACTGCAGACGCTGGAAGAACAGCACAAAGTCTTTCTGGAGCGCGGTCCCGACCGCGTCAGCCCCTTCCTCATCCCCATGATGATTGCGAACATGGCTTCGGGACAGGTGGCAATTCTGTTCGGCTTGCAGGGTCCGTGCACCACGGTGGTCACCGCCTGTGCTGCGGGCAACAATGCCATTGGCGACGCCTGGGAGATTATCCGGCGCGGCGACGCCGATGTGATGATTGCAGGTGGCTCCGAGGCGGCTATCACCGCTCTGGCGCTTGCCAGTTTCGCCAACGCCCGCGCCCTGTCCACCCGCAACGACGACCCCGAACATGCCAGCCGTCCCTTCGACGCGGAGCGCGACGGGTTCGTGATGGGCGAGGGGGCAGGCGTGATGGTGCTGGAAGAACTGGAGCACGCCATGCAGCGCGGCGCGCCTATCCTGGCAGAAGTGACGGGCTACGCCATGAGCGCCGATGCCTATCACATCACCGCCCCCGACCCCGAAGGCGATGGAGCGCGGCGTGTGATGGAACTGGCGATGCGCAAGGCAGGCATTGCACCGGACGAGGTGGACTATATCAACGCACACGGCACCTCTACCCCCGCCAACGACCGATTGGAGACGCTCGCCATCAAACGTGCCTTCGGAGAGCACGCCCGCAAGCTGGCGGTCAGCTCTACCAAATCCATGCACGGGCACCTGCTGGGTGCAGCTGGGGCAGTGGAGGCAATCGCTACCGTGCTGGCGATTCAGCACCAGCTCGCCCCACCGACGATTAACTACGAAAAACCCGACCCAGAGTGCGATCTGGACCACGTGCCCAATACCGCCCGTCCCATGCGAATCGACATCGCCATGTCCAACTCCTTCGGGTTCGGTGGACACAACGCCACGCTGGTCTTCAAACGCTGGGAGGGATAACGTGCCCGAAATGACCTCATACGAGCGCGTCAAGTGCATGTACGAACACCGCGAGGCAGACCGCGTGCCTGTCACCGATAGCCCGTGGGGAGCCACTCTGGGGCGATGGCATCGGGAGGGTATGCCTGCCGACGTCAGCGTCGCAGAGTTCTTCGGGCTGGATCGCTTTGGCGTTATCGGCGTCGACAACAGCCCGCGCTTCCCGGAACGCGTGGTGGAGGAGACGGAAGACTACATCATCACCACCTCGGTATGGGGAGCCACCATGAAGAACTGGAAGCACCACGGCGGAGTACCCGAGTTTCTGGACTTTACCGTGGTGGACTGGGACAGCTGGCTGAAGGCGAAGGAGCGCATGACCCCAACCCCCGACCGTATCCCCTGGCAGTACCTGCACGACAACTACCGCCGGTGGCGAGAGGAAGGCTACTGGGTCAGGGCGGACCTGTGGTTCGGCTTCGATGTCACCCACTCCTGGGTGGCGGGCACCGAGCGCGTGCTCATCGCGATGGTGGAACAGCCGGAATGGCTGATGGACATGTTCCAGCACTTCCTCGACGTGGACATCGCCCTCCTCGATATGGTCTGGGAAGCGGGCTATACCTTTGACGAGATTGGCTGGCCCGACGACATGGGCTACAAACAGCACCAGTTTTTCTCCCTGCAGACTTACCGCCAGTTGCTGAAACCGTTCCACCGGCGAGCCTGTGAATGGGCGCACACTCGGGGGGCAAGGGTGCAACTGCACTCGTGCGGGGATGTGCGTCCCTTCATTCCCGATCTCATCGAAATCGGCGTGGAGATGCTGAACCCGCTCGAGGTGAAGGCGGGCATGGACCCTGTCGCCCTCAAAGCACAGTATGGTGACCGCCTTGGCTTTCACGGCGGGCTGAACGCCGTACTGTTCTACGACATGGACGCCATGTTCGCGGAGATGGAGCGCGTTATCCCCGTGATGAAGCAGGGCGGTGGCTACATCATCAGCTCCGACCACTCCGTACCTGATAGCGTCAGCCTCGAGCAGTTCCGCGAGTTCGTGCGCAAGGCGAAGGAGCTGGGAAGGTACGACTGAAACGGCGCACCGCCCAGCGGTCTTACTGTGCCAGTTGCTGGCGCAGGATGTTTGCCTTCGTCTGCAGCTCCTTCAGGTGCTCGGCAAGCTGTTTCACCTGTTTCAGGTACACCTCGGTGGTGCGGTCCAGAGTGTTTATGCCCTTCCACGCCTCGTAGCCTGTCGCCACGCCGTGCACGAAATCCACCATGTTACTACCATATTTCCAGGTGATGCCGATGGGATGTTCGCTGAGCGGTGTAAAGCCCAGCAGTAGACCGATGCCGTCCCGAACGTTCTCGCAAACTTCCGCAAGGGTTTTGTTCTCGCGTGTCAACAGGTCAACGAGGTCGGCGAAGGTGCGCGCGTTCTCGAATCGGTTCAGCCAGTTCTTTGTCCGCTCGACGCGCTCTACTTCCTCTGCTGGTATCTTGCCCCCTGCTTTTGCTTTCTCCAGCAGAGCATCGTAGTGCTTGCTCAGCCCGTGCACGCCGAGGTCAATCAGCAAATTACCCGAGGCTTTCATGACGGATTCCATGCCCTCGTCCGCCATCTTCTGCCACTCTTCGAACTGACTCGCGACGCTTTGCACCTCGCGCGTAAGCCTGCGCAGTTGTTCAGTGGTGCGGGCAATCTGTTTCTCCACCTCGGCGAGCTCCTTTGCCCAGCGCTCTCGTATTGCCTGCTCGTCGTTGGTTTCCTGCGACGCGGGGGCAGAAGCGCTCTGAACGGGTTTCGGTGCGGCGTTCGGGCGAGATTCCGATGTGATGCTGGCTGCGTGTGCCACCATGGGTGGGATGAAGACCGGTTCTCGCTGTCTCAGTTCCACGACCATCTGGCTCGGAGAGGCGCCGTCCTGCACGAAGCGCAGCAGGGCGTCCTTCACTTTCGATGCCTGTGCCTGTGCCTGCTTCAGCACGCCGTCTGCCTGCGCTTTCAACTGCTGACGGCTGTTTTCGTCCATCTGCGTGGAGGTTTCCGCTGTCTGCAGGGCAGTCTGTGCGGCACGCACCGCCTCCGCCGACTCCTCAATCGCCTGCAGAGCCTGCAGGGTGAGTGCCGCGCTGGTGGCGGGGTCAGGTATACTGGGTAGTTCGCCCTGAAGGTTGGGCAGGGCGGTCAGGTCGATTTCGCCGGTCATGGCGCGGGCGGCGCGTTCGGCGAGGTCGCGGGCGGTCTCCATGTCGCCGATCATGACCGCCTCGACAGCCTGCTGCGAAAGCACGGCGCTTGCCGCAAGCTGTCGGGTGGTGCTGGAGGTCAGCTCCACCTGTGTGGCAGGCTGAATCCAGCCATCGCCGACCTCTCTGCCGTAGTCTGTGCCTCCCTCGAAGATGAAGCTCAGCGCGGCAGATTCGCCCCTCACCTCGAACGTCGCTGCCCAGAACCCGGGCAGTTCCTGCGGAGGATTGAAGCGGATGCCTGTCGGCTGGGCAGGGACGAGTTTGCGTCCGTTTGCCTGCGCCCAGCGTACCAGCGCGATGACCTTCGTCGCCTCGCGCAGGCGGTGCAGCTCCGGGGCGACTCGGGCAAACTGGTCATAACGCTCGGTAAGGTAGCGGGCATGATCATCCGTCCATGTCTTGAGCGCATTCTCCAGCCGCTTGTCTTCCAGATTGAACCTTTTGAGCCAGCCGATAATGCGCACCTGCGCTGGTTCGAACGCCACCACCATGCCATCAGGTGACACCCGTATCGGCGCCTGTGCGGGCTGCAGCTGGTTGCCGATTTCGATGTCCGCTCCACTGGGAATGATAATGCCTGTGTCGCGAGATTGTCGGTCAAAGTACCCGTAATTGGTGATATGTCCGGGCACTGCAGTGGCGAGGTCTGGGTCGGTGCACAGCGTTTTCAGATACACGTCCGCACTGTAGAATATCCACCCCAGCGTGCTGTGCCGGTCGAGCGCCTTGAACACCGGCTGGACGGCTGGCACGGGCAGGTCGTAGAGCAGAGCAACCGTCTGGGGAGTAAGGGTGTATCCGTTGATAATCCGTTCCAGAAAACGGGCGCTCACCATACCAGTCATCTTTTGCATCGCTTTGGCTACAAGCTGACTATCGGAGATGCGGTTAGCCCGGTATTGCTGGATGATGTTGTTGACATCCTGCTCGGGAACGCCCACACGCCGCATAAGCGCGGGATAGACGATGGTGTTCAGCTGCTTGAGCGCCTGCGCCTGTGAAATCTGACCCGCCTGATACGACTGAATGACCGCCTGCGCCTCTTCCCATCTGCCCCAACGCTGAAGCAGCTCGCGTATCGCCGCTTGCTCGTCTGGGTTAGCCATAAAGTCCGCCAGTTCGTCCCACCCGATCCGGCGCATGACTTTGGCGATGGACAGATGGTGTTGTTGTCGGTCTACCGGTTTGTCTGCCGCAGCGTTTAGGATGAGCAGCGCCTCCTGCGCAGTGATACCGAAGGCGTCACCCAGCCGCTGCGTAAGGCGCCGGCGGTCGGACTCGGCGCGCGGGTCGTTCATGATCAGGTCCATCAGTCGCTTCATCCATTGCACGCCATACTCGTCGTCATGCCACAGGCGGTCCATGTCTGCCTTGATGCGTTTCTTTGCCTGCTCCAGCACCTGCTGGGTACGCGGAGTGGAATCCAGCGAGAAGGAGGGGTAGGGAGAAGCAAGCGCATCGCGCAGGAGATCGTCGTACGGGATGGGACCTCCCGGCAGGCTGGGGTCGTAACTGCCCGCAAAGGTCACCTCGCCCGTGCGCGGATGGATGAAAGCGTATTTGAGCACGTTGATGGCGCCTGTTCGGCGGACTGGGGGCTGGGTATCGGATGGCGCACGCAGGATGGCGGTGCGCTGCAGTCGCCTGTTTCCTCTCTGCACATGCACCACACATACCTGCCCGGGCGACATTCGCCGAATCGTTTGCTGAAGGGCGCTCCGGTTCTCGACGGGAATGCTGTCGACCTGATGGATGATGTCGCCAGGTAGCAAGCCAGCATAGTCCCCGGGCGAACCGGGAAAGACGTCGGTTACCAGTGCCCCCCGAATCCCCCATGTCTGGTCTACTTCCTCGAGCCTGATGCCGAGCCAGACGGAGGGCGGTGTGGTACTGCTGGTAGGAACGCCCGCAGCGGCTGGTGTGGTGCTGAGTGTGATCTGCTTGCCGTCACGCAGCACCACGATGGTCAGCGGGTCGTTCGGATTCAGGAACCTTTGCATGACGCGTGTGGCTGTTGCGCCTTCCAGCACCATACCGTTCACTGTCAGCAAAACATCCCCCTGCCGAATGCCCACCCGCTCGGCAAGGCTTCCCGGCACGACGCTGATGACAAGAGGGTGCTCCACACCCTGGCTGTCCCGCTCCAGACGAAAGGCGATACCCAGCTGCCCGGTGGGGGCGGTTCGCTGTGCTTGAGACACACCGCCGAAAGCACACCCAGCGATCAGCAACCATATCGCCGCCTGGCGGAAAAGAATATACCGCATCTGCTCGCTCCTTCCCGTGTTCACTGGACTGTTCACATTATGGGCAATCGGCAGTGGATACTGCACCTCGCCGTGCACTGCTCCTTCAGCAACCCCGTCGCGCACGACCCGCATGAGGGTGTTGAACAAAGACTGAGCGGTCGTCTTCTGGAAACCGATCCCCCAGCCGCTTCCCTGCGAGGATGTTTGAAACCCCCTCGGCCCGCATTGACTCAGCTGTTTTTCCCAGAACTTTACCGGATTCACGAAAAAAGTTGCTCCGTACCCTTGACAACGCGCGAGGTTGGTGGTAATATCTATTCGAAACGTTTCGCGAAACGTTTCTCAAGAGAGGCGACGATGCCAGCGACCATCAGAGACATCGCTAAACGGCTTGGTATCTCGGTGTCCACCGTGTCTTATGCCCTCAACGGCGGTCCGCGTCCCGTGCCGGAAGACGTGCGCCAGCGAGTGCTGGAGGTAGCGCGCGAGCTGGACTACCGTCCGAACCGCCTGGCGCGGTCGATGGTGACAGGCAAAACGGAGACAATCGCCGTGGTGCCTCCGGTGGTCACGCGCAACATGTTGCGTTCGCCCTACATCCACGCGGTACTCTCCAGCGTTGCCGATGCGGTAGGGGAGCACGGTTACGATATTCTCCTGCACACCTCTGCCACACCGATGGACGATCGACAGCTGGTGCACTCTCTGCTCAGCGGGAAGGTGGACGGCATCCTGCTGATTGCTCCGCTTAGCACGTCGCAGGTGCCGGAGGAACTGCGCCGACGCGATGTGCCCTGTGTGGTGCTGTCCAGCGTGGTGGAGGGCGTACCCAGTGTGTGCGCGGACAACGTGGCGGGTATCTTCTCTGCGATGGACTGGTTGTATGCGCACGGGCATCGTCTCTTCGGATTCGTAGGTGGACCCGAAACCTTTCACGACGCTCGCGAGCGACTGCTCGCTTTCCGACAGTGCCTGCGCGATCTTCACCTGACTTATCGCCCGGAGTGGGTGGCTTACGGGGATTTCACCGCACAGGGGGCGGAGACATGTGCCAGAACCATCCTCTCCGGTGCGGAACGTCCAACGGCTATCCTCAGTGCCAACGACGAGACCGCCGCCGGCGTGCTACAGGTAGCTCAGGAGATGGGTCTGCGTGTGCCCGAAGACCTCTCGGTGGTGGGCTTCGACGACACACCGTTCGCGCAGATACTTTCCCCGCGCCTCAGTAGCATTCGCCAGCCTCTGGAGCAGATGGCAACGGAGGCGGTACGGTTGTTAATGGAGTGGATCGAGCAGAAGACCCCCCCGACCCCGCGAGTCGTACAAATGGCAACCGAGCTGGTGCTGCGCGAAAGCACAACACCGCGTTCAAATCCATCATCCCGTTCAACAGGAGGTAACGGAAAATGAAGCGCAACGGCTTCACGCTCATCGAGCTGCTGGTGGTTATCGCGATTATCGCGATACTGGCAGCCATTCTGTTCCCGGTCTTCGCACAGGCACGGGAGAAGGCGCGTCAGGCGACCTGTGTTAGCAACATGAAGCAGATCGGTCTGGCGACGCGCATGTACCTGCAGGACTACGACGAGACCTGGTTCCCCGCCTGGCACAACCGCCCCAACGGTGATGGGCACTGGTTCTTCCGCGTGTCGCCCTACATCAAGTCGGGCACCGGTGATGACTGGAACACCTACCGGCAGAGTGGTGAAATCCGAATCTGCCCGTCGGGTATCGCCAAGCGATTCAACTACAGCATGAACGGACACATCTGCCCGCTGTGGGGCGACTGGGACGGCTGGGTGAACTATGTGGTGGATAGCGATGCCATCTTCACCCACCCGGCGGAGACCATCGTCTACGGCGACGGCACGCAGATCGGCGCGTGGGGCTACGACACCTCCGCCAACTTCTGCTGGTGGCCCGGTCAGGAGTTCTGCTACTGGGGCAGGTTCCCGCAAGGCGACAGTGACCCGCTGTGGAACCTGCTGGACCGCGACCTGAGTGCCAGCGACTGGAACGGCAACAACTGGGACTTCACCACCAATCAGGGATACGGACAGGTGCGCTATCGCCACAACAGGATGGCGGTCTTTGTGTTCGCTGATGGTCATGCCAAAGCCCTCCGCCGCGGACTGGTGAAGGTGCCCTACAACTGGTCGCTCACCGGCAAGGACGAGAACGACTGGGCGCGCTAGAATCTGCGTGCAACCTCTTTGCCCTCCCGGCGCCTGACGGGAGGGCTTTTCCATACCTGACTGCCCTTGCAAAGCCCCAACGGCTCACGTTATACTGAATACTACTGCATCAGTCCGGGAGGGGTTACACGGATGGAGGATCGATACCAGCCGCAAAAGATAGAGCAGAAATGGCAAAGAATCTGGCAGGAAGCAGACCTGTTTCGTGCGGAGGACTTCAGTCCGAAACCCAAGCTGTACGCGCTGGACTTCTTTCCGTATCCTTCAGGTGACGGCCTTTCGGTGGGACACTGCCGCAACTACATCCCTACCGACGCCTTCTGCCGCTACAAGCACATGAAGGGCTTCAACGTTCTGCACCCGATGGGTTGGGACGCCTTTGGCTTGCCCGCGGAAAACGAAGCCATTCGCAAACGCTCGCACCCCAGCAAGACGGTGCCGCGTTACATCGCCAACTACAAGCGGCAGATGAACATGATCGGCATCTCGTACGACTGGAGCCGGGAAATCAACTCCAGCTCGCCCGATTACTACAAGTGGACGCAATGGTTCTTCCTCCTGCTCTACAAGCGCGGGCTGGCTTACCGGTCCACCGCCCCCGCCAACTGGTGCCCTTCCTGCAAAACGGTGCTGGCGAACGAAGAGGTGGAAGGCGGCGCGTGCTGGCGCTGTGGCAGTCCGGTGGAGAAGCGCGACCTTCCTCAGTGGTTCTTCAAAATCACCGACTACGCGGAACGTCTGCTGAACGACCTCGAGCTGATCAACTGGCCCGAGGGCATCAAGATGATGCAGAGGAACTGGATCGGGCGCAGTGAAGGTGTGGAGTTCGACATGCAGGTCGCGACCCCGGACGGCGACCCCTCCGGCAAGGCATTCCGGGTGTTCACCACTCGCGTGGACACCACCTTCGGCATGTCTTTTGCCGTGCTGGCGCCCGAGCATCCTCTGGTGCGCGAAATCACCACATCTGACCGCATGGAGGAGGTGGAGGCATACATCGCTCGCAGCCAGCGTGAGACGGAGATCGAGCGTCTTTCCACCGAGCGCGTGCGCGACGGAGTGTTCACGGGAGCATACGCCATCAATCCCGTGAACGGGCAGCTGGTGCCCATCTTCATCGCCGACTACGTGCTGATGGGCTATGGAACCGGCGCCATCATGGCGGTGCCCGCGCACGATGAACGCGACTACGACTTTGCCAAACGCTACGGTTTGCCTGTGCCGGTCGTCATCGCCCCACCCGGCTGGAACCGCGAACCGCTGGAGCAGGCGTACACCGGCGAGGGCATCATGGTCAACAGCGGCGAATTCAGCGGGCTGCCCAGTGAGGAAGGCAAGAAGCGCGTCGCTGAGTGGATGGAGGCACAAGGAATCGGTGTGCGGCGGGTGAACTACCGCCTGCGCGACTGGTTAATCAGCCGTCAGCGGTACTGGGGCGCGCCCATCCCGATTGTGCACTGTCCGCGGTGCGGGGAGGTGCCGGTGCCCGAGGATCAGCTGCCTGTATTGCTTCCGCCCGTGGAACACTATCAGCCCACGGGTACGGGCAGGTCTCCACTGGCGAACATTCCGGAATTCGTGAACACCACCTGCCCACAGTGTGGCGGGCGCGCCGAGCGCGAGACGGACACCATGGGCGGGTTCGCCTGTTCCTCGTGGTACTTTCTGCGCTTCGCCAGCCCGCTCGAGACCGACCACCCCTTCAACTCCGATGCCGTGCGCTACTGGCTGCCGGTGGACGTGTATGTCGGTGGCGCGGAACACGCGGTGATGCACCTGCTGTATGCCCGTTTCTGGGTAAAGGTGATGTACGATGCAGGGCTGGTGCACTTCGTGGAGCCGTTCCTCACCCTGCGCAATCAGGGCATGGTGCTAGCGCCCGACCCGGACAACCCCGACGTGATGGTGAAGATGTCCAAGTCCAAGGGCAACGTGGTGACGCCCGATGCGGTGGTGGAGAAGCACGGCGCGGATACCCTGCGCCTGTACGAACTGTTCGTGGCGCCGTTTGACCAGG
>CAKZNX010000389.1 GCA_937132045.1 uncultured bacterium | reverse complement strand
TAACTCATCCGCAGGCGATACGCCTCCTCCTGCACTGCCGTTGTTGAGTTGCGAATAGCCTCCATTCGTCATCCCTCACCTGCTTGCAGCAGAGCCCTCAACCCCATTATAGCACAGCAGTGCTAAATCGACTAACAGAGCATTCACACATGTTCCTTCAGGTGCTTTGTGGTGTATACTCTGTAAGGGGTGGCTCTCCATGGTGCGCGTGAAGGTATGCGGTTTAACCTGTCTGGAGGACGTGGACGCAGTGGTGCGGAGCGGCGCGAACGCCGTCGGCTTCGTGTTAGAGCCCAACAGCCCACGTTACGTTGGCGACCTCGACCGTCTGGTGTCGCTTCTTCGCCGTGTACCTCCCTTCGTCTCCAGAGTAGCGGTGTTCGGCGTCTTGCGCGACCTGCCCGGCGATATTTGGCGCGAGGTGGACGTCGTGCAGTTTCTGGAGCCGGGCGAGTCCGTCTCTATCCCCGAGTGGGTACGGGTGGTGCGGGCGGTTCGGCTTCGCTCGGCGGATGAGGTCCAACAGGCTATGCGCCTGCAGGAGGAGGCTGACGCTCTTCTGGTGGACGCGTACCATCCCACAAGACTGGGCGGCACGGGCGCAACGGCAGACTGGCGTCTTGCATGCCTCCTCCGAGACCTTGCCGAGAAACCAGTCATTCTGGCAGGCGGTTTGACCCCTTCTAACGTGATCGATGCTATCGTTGAGGTTCAGCCGTACGCGGTGGACGTCAGCAGTGGTGTGGAGAGCGCGCCCGGCAAAAAAGACCATCTCAAGGTGAAGGAGTTTATCGCGAATGTCCGGCGGTTTGCAGACGGTTCCTGATTCCCGTGGTCATTTTGGCATATTCGGTGGCAGATTCGTTCCCGAAACGCTCATTCCGGCTCTGGAGGAGCTCGAGCAGGAGTATCGCAGGGCGCAAAACGATGCCGAGTTCCAGCGGGAGTTCCACTTCTACCTGCACCACTACGTGGGCAGACCGACGCCTATCACGTTCGCAGAGCGTTTGAGCGAATGGCTTGGTGGAGCACGCATCTACCTGAAGCGCGAAGACCTCTGCCATACGGGCGCGCATAAAATCAATAACACACTCGGACAGATATTGCTGGCAAAACGCATGGGCAAGCGGCGCATTATCGCCGAGACCGGCGCGGGACAGCACGGGGTGGCTACTGCTACGGTGTGCGCGCGGTTCGGCTTCCAGTGTGAGGTATACATGGGCGAGGAAGACGTGCACCGGCAGGCGCTGAACGTTTTTCGGATGAAGTTACTCGGCGCCAAAGTTATACCCGTCATGTCGGGCACGCGCACCCTGAAAGACGCCACCAGCGAAGCCATCCGCGACTGGGTGACCAATGTCCGCACCACTCATTACATCATCGGTTCCGTGGTGGGACCGCATCCGTATCCCATGATCGTGCGCGACTTTCAGTCGGTCATCGGGCAGGAGAGCAGGGAGCAGATGATCGAGATGACCGGGAGACTGCCCGATGTGGTGGTCGCCTGTGTGGGCGGTGGCAGTAACGCCATGGGCATCTTCTACCCTTTCCTCGAGGACTCCGTTCGCCTGATCGGGGTGGAAGCCGCCGGGCGCGGACTGGACACGAAGGAACACGCCGCCACTCTGGCAACCGGGCGTCCGGGCGTATTGCACGGTGCAGCAAGCTACCTTCTGCAAGATGAGGCGGGCCAGGTGATGCCCACGCACTCCATCTCCGCCGGACTGGACTATCCAGGCGTCGGTCCGGAACACAGCTATCTGAAGGACACCGGTCGTGCCGAGTATGTGACCGCCACCGACGAGGAGGCTCTGGAGGCGCTTCAGGCGCTGGCACGAATGGAAGGCATCATCGCTGCGCTGGAGACGGCACACGCTGTGGCACACGCCATCAAGATGGCTCCTGCCATGCCGAAGGACAGCAGCATCCTGATCAACTTGTCGGGCAGAGGCGACAAGGACGTGGACATCGTCTCGCGGGCGCTGGGAGGGCGATTATGAGCCGTATCGCGGAGCGTTTCGCTCTCCTGCGCGAGACGGATGAAGGCGCACTGGTGGTGTTCCTCACCGCGGGTGACCCTAATCCGGTGCTGACGGAGAGACTGATCCTCACCGTCGCCGATGCCGGGGCGGACATTATCGAGGTAGGCATTCCCTTCAGCGACCCACTGGCTGATGGTCCCACCATACAGGCTTCCACGTTCCGCGCTCTCCAGCATGGCGTGACTCCCGATGCCGTGCTGGATATGATTGCCCGCGTGCGTTCGGAGAGCGCCGTACCCTTGGTGGTAATGACCTATTTCAATCCGGTGTGGCAAATGGGCTTAGAGTGTTTCGCCGAACATGCGAGCGAGGCGGGAGTGGACGGCGTCATCATGACCGACATGCCACCCGATGAGGCAGAGGAATGGCACGCCGTGGCGCACCAGCACGGACTGGACACCATCTTCCTCATCGCTCCCACCAGCACCACCGAGCGCATGAGGCTTGTCGCGGAGATGAGCAGCGGGTTTGTTTATTGCGTCTCGCGCACAGGCGTGACCGGCGCGAGGGACGACCTGCCGGAGGAAGTTCCTCAGATGCTGGAAGCGATGCGTAAACTGACCACACTACCGCTGTGCGTTGGGTTCGGTATCTCACGTCCCGAGCATGTGCTGGCAGTTTGCGGCATCGCCGATGGGGCAGTGGTGGGCAGTGCGGTGGTGTCGCTTATCGCGCAGCAGGCGGAACAGGGCGAGCAGGCATTGCTGGAGTCCGTCCATTCGTTTGTGCACGTCCTGAAGCGCGCCACCCGGCGAGGAGATTAAGGGGTTCGTCGATGATGAGTATCCGTCTGGTGATATTTGACCTGGATGGCGTGATTTATCGCGGGGATGAACCCATGCCTTTTGCTGTGCAAACGGTACAGCGTCTGCGCAATGAGGGCGTCATGGTGCGCTTCCTGACGAACAATTCGGCACTCACCCGCGAGGCATACGTGCGCCGTCTGACAGGCATGGGCATCCCGGCGCAGGAGGAGGATTTCATGACCTCCGCCTATGCCACCGCGTTGTACCTGCAGACACAGGGTGCGCAGGGGCGGCGAGTTTTCATCGTGGGGGAAGAGGGTATCCACGAGGAGCTCCGACGTATTGGCATGGTGGTGGTGACCGACCCAGAGGAAGAGGGCGCCGACTACGTGGTGGCAGGCATCGACCGCGACTTCACCTACGATAAGCTGCGCCGCGCCCACTATGCTATTCAGCATGGCGCCGGGTTCATCGCCACCAACCGTGATGCCACCTATCCTGCCGCTGGCGGGCGCATCGTGCCCGGAGGGGGCGCAATCGTCGCGGCGATTCAAACGTGTACGGGTGTGGAGCCGACGGTCATTGGTAAGCCAAATACGTACAGCATGGAGTTGCTGTTGCAGAAGTGTGAAGTGCCCGCCAGCGAGGCGATTCTGGTTGGTGACCGCCTGGATACCGACGTGCTGGTGGGTAATCGCGCGGGCTTGCATACCGTTCTCGTATTGACGGGCGTCACTGGCGAAGAGGGGCTGGACACCGCACCGCCGGAGATGCGCCCCGAACGTGTGATTCGGACACTGGCAGAGCTCTGAGTGGTCAAGCGGGAAGATGTGGAGAAAACGCCCCTCCGCGCGGGGGACACAGAGGGGCGAGGCTTCCTGCTCGTGTTTGGAGGGCGCTTGCAGGAAGCACCATGTTGCTGCTCCTGGTTTCAGGGATAGTATATCACAAATCGAAACATAAATCAACCCTTTTTTGTATACTACCTGTAAATGCAGGAGATAAACTGCGCCCCCGTTAATTCTATCGCGGGCGTCTTGTCGGTTCGCCCGACCGAGGTACCAATTCATCTCACAGAAGCTCAGGAGAACACGATGAGGAAGAAGGGAGTAAAGACACCGATAGGCATTGGGATTATCGGCAGCGGAGGAATTGCGCAGGCGGCGCATATGCCGGGTTATGCGGCGTACCCGGGATTGTGTCGCATTGTAGCTGTCGCGGACGTCAATCCTGAGGTAGCGAAAGCCGCTGCTGAGAAGTTCAACGTGCCGCATGTATTCACCGACTATCGCGACCTGCTGAAAGTGAAAGAGGTGGATGCAGTCAGCGTGTGCACGCCCAACTACCTGCACAAACAGCCCACCATTGATGCCCTGGAGGCTGGCAAACACGTGCTGGTGGAGAAGCCGATGGCGATGAACGCGCAGGAAGGACGCGAGATGCTGGCGGCGGCGAAACGCACCGGCAAGAAGCTGCAGGTAGCGCTCAACATGCGCTTCAGTACGGGTGTGCGCACGATCAAGCGCTTCATTGATGCCGGGAAACTGGGTGAAATCTATTATGCCCGTGCTCAGGCGCTGCGCAGGCGCGGCATTCCCGGCTGGGGCGTGTTCACACAGAAGGATAAGCAGGGTGGAGGACCGCTCATCGATATCGGGGTGCACATTCTGGATGCCACTCTCTACTTCATGGGGCACCCGAAACCCGTGTCCGTCAGCGGAATGACCTACACCAAGTTCGGCACGCGCGAGGGCGTCGTGGGCTTGATGGGGCAGTGGGACCCGAAGACTTACACTGTAGAGGACTTCGCGGTAGGTCTGGTGCGCTTCGAGAATGATGCGACGCTGGTGCTCGAGTCCAGCTTCTGCGCCAACATCGAGCACGACATCTTCAATTCCACCATTCTTGGTACGGAGGGAGGCGCGCAGCTGAACCCGCTGAAGCTGTTCCGTGAAGAGGAGCAGACCCTGCTGGACATCACCCCATTTGGACTGCGTGAAGTGAACAGCCATCAGCAGGAGGTGTATGCGTTCCTGCAGGCGATTGTCCAGGACACCGAGCCGGAGGTTACCGCAGAGCAGGGTTTGATGGCGACGGAGATTATCGACGCCATTTACGCTTCGGCGGAGACCGGCAGAGAGGTTCTGTTGAAGTAGGTTACCGCACTCGCATGATGCCTGCCGACCGGCAGAGATTGGGAATGGAACTGCTCCGCCGCTCGCCGCGCAGGAAAGCGCTGCTGGCGCTGGTCGTACTGGCGGGGGTGGCGGAGCTGGCTTACGCCGTAGTGAACTTTTCGGCGATGCCGCCATACCTCCGCTTTGATCTGGGGCTGGGTGCATGGGTGGGGGCAATTGGCGCCGCGTTCCTGCTTGCGGAAACCGTGTTCAAATCGCCGTTGGGACTGCTCAGTGACCGGTTCGGACGCAAGCGCCTTCTGCTGGTCGGTCCTGTTATTTCGGCAATCACGGCGCCGCTGACGGTGGTGGTGCATCACCCGCTGGGTCTGTTGCTGTTGCGTGCTCTGGATGGTCTGGGGGCAGCGGCTCTGTGGCCCACTATCTTCGCGGCAGTGGCTGACGTGGTAGAGGAGAAAGATCGTTCGACGGCGATGAGCCTGCTCAACGTTACCTACCTCATGGCGGTGGCGCTGGGTCCTCTGCTGGGTGGCGTGGTGAATGACCTTTTCGGTGCGCGCACCGCCTCGTTCTACATGGCGAGCCTGTTGTTCCTGATTGCTGTCATGGTGTGCGTGCTTCGGGTGCCCCCGCAGCTACCTCACCACGCCGAAGAGCACACCAACCCCGACTCGCATCCGCCGCTACTTTCGTGGCGCGAGATATGGAAAAGCGCCCGGATGGTGCCGGATACGCTCCTTCTGGGTTTCATCTCGTTCTTCGGTATTGGCATGGTGATGCTGCTGGTGAAGCTGTACGCCATGGAGGTGCTGGGACTCAGTGAGAGCGGCTACGGTCTGCTTTTGCTGCCTCCGGCGCTGGTGTTTGCCCTGGCAAGCGTGCCCGCAGGCAGGGTCGGCGACCTGTGGGGCAGAGAGCGTGCCATGCGGCTGGGGGTGGGGCTGTCTATGGTGGGCATGTGGTTCATTCCGTTTGTGCACAGCCACTGGGTTCTGCTCGTCTGCGGTTGCGTTATCGGACTGGGCTACATTCTGGCGATACCCGCATGGATGGCGCTGGTTTCGGAAATCGGTGGCAAACGGCGAGGCGCTGTCATGGGGGCGGTATTCACGGCGCAGGGCGTTGGAGCAATGCTGGGGGCGCCGCTTGGCGCATATCTGTACGACAAAGTGCCCATTCGTATTGGAAGTCTGGAGCTGACCAGCCATATCACACCCTTTGTGGGTACTGCCGTTGCCCTCACCATCTCCTTCATGCTGACGCTGATATTCTTCCGCGATGGGAAACGACGTCGAACAACGCGCGGTTGAGGTGCTTGGATTGTGGTAAACAGGTTTCATCTTGTGTTGATTTCGGGGACAGTGCTGCTGACGGTGCCGTGGCTGAGTGTAGTGTTTCGAACGCATCCGTCCACGGGAGTGACCGTCCTGCTATCGGGGCTTGCCATTCTGGGAGCGGCATTTCTGATATCGTGGTCGGCGGAGCTGGCTCAGTTCGATGTGTCGCGATCACTGGCGATGGCTTTGCTGGCGCTGATCGCTGTTCTACCGGAGTATGCGGTGGATATCTATCTCTCGTGGCGGGCGGCGCACGACGCCGCTTATGTGCCTCTGGTCGCCGCCAACATGACCGGCGCGAACCGTCTGCTGGTGGGTGTGGGCTGGGCAGCAGTGGTGTTTTTGGGATGGAACGCTCTGCGTCGCCGGAACGGTCTCGCCCGTGGTGGACAGATCCCTATCGAGCCGGTATTGGCTATCGAGCTCACTGTGCTCACCGTTGCAACCCTGTATTCGTTTGCGCTTTCGTTTAAGGGCTATGTATCGGTGTGGGATGCCGCTGTCTTTGTGCTGATGTTTGCTGCGTACGTGTGGATGGCGAGCCGCGCACCGCATATCGAGCCAGACCCCGCCGGTCCTGTCGCCACACTGGCTCTGCTGCCCCGGCTGTGGAGGCGTCTGGCGTTTATTGTGATGTTCCTCTACGCAGGTTTCGTGATACTGATATCCACCGAGCCCTTCACTGAGGGGCTGATTCATCTGGGGAAGGCGATTGGTATCGGTGAGTTCCTGCTGATTCAGTGGATAGCGCCGCTCGCCTCCGAGTCGCCCGAGATGATCATCCTCAGTTACTTCGCCCTGCGCGGGCATGTTGCCTCGGCGATGTCGGCAATCATCTCGTCCAAAATCAATCAGTGGACGCTGTTGATTGGCTCCTTACCGGTTATCTTCTCGGTGTCGGCGGGACATATCTCCGTTCTGCCGCTGGAGATGCGTCCACGAGAGGAAGTACTGCTGACAGCGGCACAGTCACTCTTCGCCTGTGCGGTCATCGCCAATCGATTCTTCAGCCGCTCCGAGGCTCTGCTACTGCTCGTGCTGTTTGTGACTCAGCTGGTCATTCCAAGTGTGGCTGTTAGACAGGTCTTCTCGGTGCTGTACCTCGTTCTTGCTTTCGCGTGGCTCTTTGCGTATCGTCGCGAGGTGCTGGTGAATGTCGGTATCTTCTTGCGTCTGGTGAAACGACAGCCGTTGCCGGAGGAGGTCACCTGATGCGGCGTCTGCTGATGGCGCGCGAGTTCGGCATTCTGGTGGTGCTGGCGCTGGAAATTGCCGTCTTCAGCCTGCTCACGCACCAGCCCAGCCGTCCCAACCCCATGCTGGACGCCTCCAACCTTTTGGCGATGGTGCGCGATATGACGGTTCTGGCTACGGCGGCGCTGGGCACCTGTGTCATCATCATTGCAGGCGGTATTGACCTGTCGGTTGGCTCGTGCATTGCGCTCACATCGGTGGTGACAGCGCACGCCATCACGCAGGGTCACTCGCCGGTGGTGGCATCGCTTCTGGGCATTCTCACGGCAATGGCGATGGGTATGCTGTCCGCTACCTTCATCACACGAACCAAACTGCCCCCCTTCATCGCGACGCTGGGCATGATGAGTATCGCCAGAGGGCTGGCTTACCTGATTACGCAGGGGGCGACTATCCCCATACCCGACTCAGGCTTTACGCACCTGCTGGGTAGCGGTATGGTACCTCTGCCGGGGCTTGCCGTGCCGGTGCCGGTTCTGATTCTGCTGGCGTGCGCGGTCGTGTTCCATCTGCTGATGGCGCGAACGCGACTGGGCAGGGAGGTGTACGCACTGGGAGGTAACGAGGAGGCAGCCAGACTGTCGGGCGTGCCCGTGATACGCTTGAAGTATGTGGTGTATACGCTGGGTGGACTGATGGCGGGCTTGGCTGGGGTGGTGTTCACTGCATACTATGGCACCGGACAGTCCACGGCAGCGATGGGCTGGGAGCTGGACGCTATCGCTTCGGTGGTGATCGGAGGCGGAAGCCTGTCTGGGGGACGCGGCTCGATATGGGGAACCTGCATCGGCGCGCTGCTCTTTCAGGTTCTGCGCAGCGGGCTGGCGATGGTCGGCGCCTCCGACTACAACCAGCTCATTATTGGGGCCGTGGTCATCGCAGTGGTTGCGTTTGACCAGATCACCACCCGCCGCGCGGTACGATAAAGGTCAGGCAGCCCGAGATAGGGCGGTGCAGGGTAGCCACTTCTCGAGCATCTCTGCCATGCGCTCACGATTCACAGGCTTGCTCAGATAGTCGTCCATGCCAGCGGCAATGCACTCCCTGCGGTCATCCTCCAGTGAGTGTGCCGTCAGGGCGATGATGAGCCGATGGTCGCCGGTTGCCTGTTCGGCTTGCCGTATACGTCGTGTGGCTTCGTAGCCATCCATTTCTGGCATCTGCACATCCATCAGGATGACGTCGTAGCTGCCTTCCAGCGCTTTCTGCACCGCCTGTAAACCGTCTGTTGCTGTGTCCACCGTGCAACCGAGAGCCTGCAACATGCGCACGCCTACCATCCGGTTCACTTCATTATCCTCCGCCAGCAACACGGTGACGCCTGCGAAACTGCGGGTCGCCGTTCTCACGGTCGGCTGGCTGGTTACGGAAGCGATGGGCACGTTCAGGTGCACGGTGAAGGTGCTTCCTTTACCGACTTCGCTCTCCACACTGATCTGCCCGCCCATCATGTCCACAAGCTTCCTGCTGATAGCCAGTCCCAGCCCGGTGCCTCCATACCGCCGGGTGACCGAGCCATCAGCCTGAGTGAACTCTTCAAAGATGCGTTGCAGGTTCTCTGGAGCGATGCCGGCGCCGGTGTCGCTCACACGGATTCGCAGGGATGCCTGTCTGCCAGACTCTCGCTCCGTCTCACCGAGGTAGTCCAGCGCCACCGTGACCGAGCCGCTGTCGGTGAACTTTACGGCGTTGTTCACCAGGTTGTTCACAACCTGTCGCAGGCGCAGTTCGTCACCGATCACCGCGAGTGGCACTTCCGGCGCAATCTCCACCCGCAGGTCGAGACCTTTGTTGCGTGCGGAGGATGCGAACAGCGCAGCCGCCTCGCGTACCATCTGTGCAGGGTCAAAGGGTTCGGGGTTCAGTACCATCCGCCCAGACTCGATCTTGGACAGGTCCAGGATGTCATTGATGATGCCCATCAGCGTGCTGGCACTGCCACGAACGAGCTGCAAATACTCCATCTGCTCTTCGTTTAGCGGGGTGTCTGCCAGCAGGTCGAGCATCCCGATGATGCCGTTCATCGGAGTGCGTATTTCGTGGCTCATGTTCGCTAGGAACTCCGATTTGGCGCGGCTTGCTGCTTCTGCAACCTGCGCCAGGCGGGTCGCCTCAGCGAGTGCATCCTGCAGTTGCGCGTTCATCTCAGCCAGCGCAGAGACCATCTGTGAGCGTTCTATCGCGATTCCAGCGATGTGCGTGATGACCTCCGCAAACTGTTGCTCACCCTCAGACGGGTAGTGTCGGAACGGATAGTAGACGCTGAATACTCCGATGACCTGCCCCGAGCTGTTTCTGACAGGCATCGAGAACGAAGCGGCGACCTGCGTGAGTTCGGGGATATGCCGCAGATGCTGCCAGAGTGGACTGATAGTTGTATCGGGCACGATCACTGGCTCATTGCGGAAGGCAGCCGCGCCACTGGGCGAGGTGGTATTCCCGATTCGCAACTGCTCTACCAGCTGG
>CAKZNX010000388.1 GCA_937132045.1 uncultured bacterium | reverse complement strand
CGTGCGACAGGATGGGCGATGGATGATGGTGCATTTCCACAAAACGCCGGTGGGCAGCTACAGCGCGTAGCGATCCTTACTGCAACATAAGCATGGGAAGTGTCAGGGGCGGTGTTCCCATTCGTCTCGTGGTTGTGTCGACCAGTTCCCGGAAATACGGATAGGTCACCATGACGAGCGTAGACTGTTGAAAGATGCGCACAAAGTCCGGCGTCACAGGCTGTTCCGACTGGTAGCGTACAATATAAACTGCCCGAATCCCGATCATCTTCTTCCGCTTCACTTTCCCCTCAATCCGGTACTGAACCGAGAAAGCCAGCAGACCATCTGACTGCTCCCAGCTCACGAGCTCCTGATGGAGCTCGACGCGAACAGGCGTACTCTCCGATGATTTGCTGAGCACCAGGCTGGATTCTAACACCGCATGGTGCTCGACGAGATTGATGCTTTGCAGCATCAAGCCTTTGAGCATCTCTCTATACCGTTCCGGCGAAAGGGATGTTGTTATGTCGGTAGCATCTACATTGTTCATACGGCATCACGCCAACTCGCAACGGCGGTAGAGTCACCGGTTTGCTTGACTTTTGCTGGCAAATGCAGCGTCCAGACGACCTGTTGTGGGTGGGCAGTAACGCTCATACGGCGCTGAAGCCACTCCATCAAGGCAGATTCCATCGCCTGTAGCCCACCCAGATAACGGGAAAGCGCGTTCTGAATGAACTGGTTTAGACTGATTCCCTCCTCTTCGGCACGTCGCAGCAGCTCTACGTGCATCGCTGGGGGCACCCGCAGGACGATCTTGCCCGAGTATGTCCTCGGTTGATCATGAGGTGGTGGCTCTGGAATCGCGACACCTTGTTCTCGGAGGTGAGCAAAAACGGTCTGCTTGACCTCCTCCAGAAGCTCCAGAGCCTCCTCCACCGTATCGCCAGCCGCCTGCACCGTCCAGCGCCCCAGTGCGGGAATACAGGCAACATACCCCCCACCTTCCTCTTTCGAAATGCGGCGTATCTCCACAGGGTAATCCAGCGCACTGTAATCTGCGTGGCTCATGGTATCAGTCCTTCTTCGCACAAATGCTCTACGATAGCGATGAGCTGCTTCACGTAGTAGCCCTTCACTGCACGCCCAGACTTTAGCGGTATTGCCCAGATGCCGAACTGTCTGGTAGCAGGCAAATCTCTCAGTGCCTCATGACTAACGACGTACTGATGTGAGGAACCGCTGCCCTCACGCAGGAAATCCCCTAAATAATGGCGCACCACCTTCTCAAAATCGCCCCTGCTGACCTCAGAAGGCGGGTTCTGCCTCCAGCGGGTATACAAATCCTCTGCGCTAGCCACATCAATATGATAGCATATATGCTATCACATAGTCAACGTTTATTTCGGTATCGATGACGGAAAATTGTAGGGCAACGAGTTCAACATGCCGAGACACATGCAGGAAGAGCACGGCACGAGGGCACGCCGGCAGTTCAGTCCATCAGCTCCTCTACCAGCGCACCGCCCTCCATCTGCAGACGATACATGCGCGCATACCAGCCGTCGGTCTCCAGCAACTCGTCGTGCTTGCCCGACTCGATCACCCGTCCCTCGTCGATCACCAGAATGCGGTCGCAGTCGCGCACCAGCGACAGGCGGTGGGTGACGATAACGGTGGTGCGACCCTGCATCAATCGCTCGAGCGCCGCCTGAATAAGCGCTTCCGACTCGGGCTCGACCGAGGCGGTGGCTTCATCGAGCAGAAGCACTCTCGGGTTGGCGAGGAACGCTCGAGCGATGCAGATGCGCTGTTTCTGTCCACCGGACAGCTTCACCCCCCGCTCGCCGACAAGCGTGTCGTAGCCCTGCGGCAGGTCCATGATAAACTCGTGGGCGTTGGCGAGGCGGGCGGCGTTCTCCATCTCCTCATCCGTCGCATCCAGCCTGCCAAACAGAATGTTGTGGCGCACGGTGTCGTTGAAAAGGAAAGGCTCCTGAGTGACCAGCGCAATATGTTGGCGGAACGCCTCCTGCTTGAGATGGCGCAGGTCGGTGCCGTCGAGGGTGATGACGCCTTCCTGCGGGTCGTAAAGGCGCAGCATGAGGTTGAGGATAGTGGTCTTGCCGGTGCCGCTCGGTCCCACGATGCCGATTCGCTGCCCGGGCAGAACCTCAAAGGAGACATCCTGCAGGATAGGGCGCTCGGCGGTGTAGGCGAAGCTCACCCGGTCGAAGCGGATGTGCCCCTGCACGGAATCGGGTTCGATCGCGTCGGGGGCATCGGTAATCTCTTCGGGCGCGTCCAGCACCTCGAACACGCGCGACGCGGCAGCGATGGCACGCTGGATCATCTCGTTAACCTGAGCCAGCGAGAACACCGGCGCGAACAGCTGCCACCAGTAGCCTCGATATGCTACCAGACCGCCGATAGTGAACTCACCCCTCAGCACAAAGTAGGCGCCCGCGCCGATCATGGCGATGTTGCTCAGAAAGCCAACGGTCATCACACCGGGGAAGTACACCGAGCGCACCTTTACGCCCTTCAGGCTGGTGGTGGTGTATTCTGCATTCACCTGCTGGAAGCGCTCCTGCTCGTACGCTTCGCGGGCGAAGGCTTTGATAATCAGCACCCCCACCAGGTTCTCCTGCAGTTTCGCAGAGAGGTCGCCCAGACGGTCGCGGATGGCACGATACAATCCCTTCACGCGCAGGTTAAAGAACCACACCATGATCGCCACCACGACCAGCGGCAGAAGAGTGAGAGTTCCCACCTTCCAGTTCAACCACACGATGATGCCAGCAACCCAGATGAGGCTGAGCGCGTTGCCCAGAATGTTGTCCACCCCGTTGATTACCACCTCCTGCAGGGTGTCCACATCGCCGATGACGCGCGCCATCGTGTCGCCGCTCTTCCGGTCGTGGTGGTAGCGTACGGATTGGCGCATCAGCTTGTCGTGCAGGCGGTTCCGCAGGTCTGCTACAAATCGCTGACCTGCCACGCCCAGCAGGTAGGTGCGCGCTGCCGACAGCCCCATGCCAATCAGGTGCACAGCCAGCATGACCAGCATTGCGGGCACGAGGTGCTCGACCTTGCGGTTCACTATCACTTCGTCCACCACATACTTCCAGACAAGCGGGGGAAACATCTGGGCGGGAGTTGCCAGAAGCAGGCAGGTAAAACCGATAACAATAGGAACCATATAGGGACGCATGAGACCGAGTAAACGCCAGAACATCGGACAGTCAACCTCTTTCATGCAGTGTTACAACCTCTATCTTACCCGATTCTGTGCAGACCAGGGAACATAGACCGGGCTGAAGCCGCGAAGCAATCCCCCTCGCTACACGTGTCATTGCGAGGAGCGCAGCGACGAAGATATCTCCCGCATCGCGACCCCCGTGTCATTGCGAGGAGCGCAGCGACGAAGCAATCTCCTCCGCATCGCGACCCCTGTGTCATTGCGAGGAGCGCAGCGACGAAGCAATCCCCCCGCTTCACGACCCCTGTGTCATTGCGAGGAGCGCAGCGAC
>CAKZNX010000387.1 GCA_937132045.1 uncultured bacterium | reverse complement strand
AGCACATGACGCAGGTTATCGATAGGTTTGTCTGTCGCAACCAGCAGCTGGAAGAAGTCATCGAACTGCTCGTTGTCCAGAGCGTCTTCATCAGGCTGCGATGCCAGTACGGCGCCGTCATTCGCGTCGATCGCCTGCAGAACCATCAGCGCCCGTACCGACTTCATCAACGTGTCTTCAGCCAGGCGAACCACGATATGGTAGACGCTCAGCCCGTTTTCGATGGCAGTGAGTGCCGCTTCCCGCTCGTGCTCCTGCAGCTTCAGCTCAGCCATCGGGGACGATTTGGCGGAGGCTTTTTGCACTGCAGATGCCGTTTCGGAAGCGCCGCTCAGGATGCCGCGCAGGCTCTGTACCAGGTCGTCGCAGGCGATGTCGGAGGTGCCGCCTTCTGCAATCTGATCGCGCATGGCTTTGAGGGTGTCCAGCGCCTCGAACAGCCGATTGACCATCTCGGTGCTGACGGCAATCTCGCCTTTGCGCAGGGCATCAAACACGTCCTCCATCGCGTGCGTCAGCTCGCCCATCGCCGTGAACCCCATGGCACGCGATGAGCCTTTCAGCGTGTGCGCCGCACGAAATATCTCATTCAGTATCTCCTGGGACGGCGACTGCTCCAGCTGCAGGATGTCCTGTTCCAGGATGTTTATCTGCTCCGCTGCCTCCTCCAGAAAAAGGGCAATGTACTCAGTGGTGTCCATACGTCGCAACCTCGCGGCAATAATATCCTGTGCATCACAACGTCACTGCGCCTCGCAGGGCGTTACTGACCGGCGTTCTCAACCACCTTTTCCACGTCCAGCAACAGCACCAGACGATCGTTCACCTTGCCCAGCCCGCTGATGTAGTTGGCGCTCTCAGAACCCGTCATCTGGGTTGGCGGCTCGATATGGTCCTCCGGCAGACGCAATACCTCCGATACCGCGTCCACGATCAACCCGATGCTCTCCCCGCCAACCTCCACCACGATGATGCGCGACTGGGGGGTCTCGTCGTGGGTAGGCAGTCCAAGGCGTGCGCTCAGGTCCATCACCGGCACGATACGCCCGCGCAGGTTCAGCACTCCACGCATGTAGTGTGGCGCTCGAGGCACAAAGGTGATAGTACGCATGCGGATAATCTCTTCGATGTAAGAGATGTCGATGGCATATGTCTCCTCGCCAAGGCGAAACGCAACGACCTGTCGTTCGGTGGTTGCAGTCATTGTCGCGGCGCTCATACACTTTCCCTCCGTCGAAATGAGAGTAACACCCGAAGAAATCTTCGGTATCCAGAGGTGCGTTTTGTAGGGTGTGCGCGGTGAACAGAAAGGCGTTCTCAGTCGGCAGGGGGGAGGTAGATGCGGAAGCTGGTACCCTGCCCGATCGTGCTTTCCACATCAATATGCCCGCCGCTTTGCATGACCACGCCATACACCACAGCCAGTCCCAAGCCGGTGCCCTGTTCGCCTTTGGTGGTGTAGAACGGCTCGAAAATGTGCTCGATGGTCTCCGGTTCGATGCCGGTTCCGGTGTCGCTCACGGTCAGCAGCACATACTCACCGGGGGAGAGATCAGGATGAGGCAACGGCGCCTCGTCACCCAGCTTCACATTGCTGGTGCGGATGGTGAGCGTGCCGCCCTCCGGCATGGCGTCTCGGGCGTTCACCGCGAGGTTCAGCACCACCTGCTCGATCTGGGTCAGGTCTGCCCGAACGGTTCTCAGCGCAGGCTCCGTGACGATCTGCAGGTCCACGTGCTTGCCCAGCAGGCGGATAAGAATGGGTGCCATACCGTGCAGAAGGTCGTTGAGCTGAATGATTTGTGGCGAGAAGGTCTGCCGACGGGCGAAAGCCAGCAGGTGCCGTACCATCTCCCCCGCACGATTGGCGGCGTCCAGCAAGCGCTGAAGGTCCTCCACGGCAGGATGCCCCGCTGGCAGGCGACTGAGCGCGATATCCGCATAGCTCATCATGGCGGTCAACAGGTTATTGAAATCATGGGCGATACCCCCAGCCAGCCTCCCAATGCTGTCCAGCCTCTGCGCACGCATCACTTCCGCTTCCAGCCGTTTGCGCTCGGTGATGTCCACGTCCATGCACACCACCTGCACCTGCTGTTCTCCCACAAACACGGGGAAAAGGGCAGACAGAATGTAAACTGGAGTACCCTCCGCAGACCTGGTCTCCCACTCACGCAGTGGCAACGGTTGCCTGGTGTGCACAATCTGCTGTACCGACCGCTCGAACTGCTCAGCATCTTCCGGCGAGAGGAGAAACTCGCCCAGACGCTTGCCCAGAACATCCGGCTCGCGAAAGCCGTACATTCGCTCCGAAGCCAGGTTCCAGAACACTACCTTGCCCGCAGCATCATAGCCCTGAATGGCAACATTTGGGGCGTTATCCAGGATTTGACGGAGCTGGGCATACGCGCGCTCCCGTTCCCGTTGGGCATGGAGAAGTTCACTCGCTGACGCCGCCAGGAGCAGCGTCGATAGCCCCGCCGCTAACACAAACGCCCACAACAGCATGACGCTCTCGTGCAAGCCGAAAGCAGCGTACGGACCGCGCCCTGAGACGGTGAGCCACACTGCAAGAGCACTGCAGGTAAAATTCGCCAGCACAGTGCCGTGCTGTCCATAGCGTATGGCAATGAGCATCAGTAGCGGCAACAGCAGAAACGCCAATGGGTAGGGCTGTCTCGAAAACCAGGCACCGAATACCGAGGCGGTGACAGCAAGAGCGAACACAAGCGCTGCCATAAACTCAAGCAACCGCTGCCGCCGCCAGAGCGCCGGACGACTCCAGACCAAAATCAGGGGTGCTACCAGGATGTCGCTGACAAAGTTACCGAGATACCAGACGAGCATTGCTACAGGCATCTGCCCCGCGCCGATTTTGCCAGCGCTATAGAGACTTAGCACACCGACGACGGTGCTGGGAATGGTGCTCAACATCCCAGCCCACACAGTGAGATTCAGGACATCCCGAATTCGCCGCAGGGAGACATCGAAACAAGCAAACCGCCTCAGAAAGAGGGCACCGAGGTAGGCTTCCAGCACGTTTCCGCCAGTGGTGGTAGCCGCGACCCATAGAGGGACTCGCGACAAGGAAACTGTGACGAAGGCGCCCAGCGCGACGCCTGCCAGCATCCTGTTGCCCCCGAGCAACACCGCCGCCAGCGAAATGCCGGTAGGCATCCAGATGAGCGTCGCCATGCCGTCCACGTAGGCGAACAGCAACCCCAGCCTTGCAGACGCCACATACGCCACTGCCAGCAGGAGGTTCAGCCCGATTGTCCGCCAGATGTCACGGCGCCATCCCATTGCTGTCATCCCCTTTTCCCGCTTCACGGCAAGTGAAAACGTTGCTGATGACCCCGATTCAGGTACAGATTCGCCGTTTGCATCCGTTTCCTGCTACCGTCCACTCAGAGTCGCCGCTAAAATGCGTCGCGTAGCCACTCTATCCGCGCTTTGCCCGCCCTCCACCACACCTCCACCACGTCGAAGCGACAGGGCGCTTCCGGAGCGTAAAGGCTCAGATACAGGTCAGCGCACTGGCGCAGGCGAGTCTGTTTGCGTGCATCCACTGCCTCACGCGGAAAGTTATACGATACATTATGGCGCGCCTTCACCTCCACAAACAGGAGGGTTTGCCCATCTTGCGCAATGAGGTCTACCTCTCCATAAGGGCATCTCCAGTTGCGCTGAAGGATTTCGCAACCGCATCGGCTCAGGTATTCGGCGGCAATCTGCTCGCCAGCGCGGGCGGTTTCACGATGATGCATCCCCATCTCCGAAGGGCAGGCGAAGCGCTTCCCTGCAAAAGCTGCGGCGGTGCTGCGGGCACAGACCAAACTGCGCGATAGCGAGTCGATGCTGCGGGGTGCTGTACCCCTTGTGCTGGGCGAAGCCATATTGCGGATATAGACAGTGCAGCTGCAGCATCAAATGGTCGCGCACCACCTTCGCCACGATGGAAGCCGCACTGATGACGGGAACATGAGCATCGCCGTCCACAACCGCCCGCGCAGGGCACGGCAACCCATCGGGGACATGTGCCCCGTCAATCAACACCAGCTGAGGAGGATGCTCGGCGCTCTGCACCGCGCGGCGCATCGCCAACAATGACGCCTGCAGGATGTTCAGCCGTTCAATCTCATCCACCGTAGC
>CAKZNX010000386.1 GCA_937132045.1 uncultured bacterium | reverse complement strand
AAGCGACGAAGCAATCCCCATCCGCACCCCGTGTCATTGCGAGGAGCGAAGCGACGAAGCAATCCCCATCCACACCCCGTGTCATTGCGAGGAGCAAAGCGACGAAGCAATCCCCATCCGCACCCCGTGTCATTGCGAGGAGCGAAGCGACGAAGCAATCCCCATCCGCCACCTACCGCACAGTCCTTACGAGATGCCAGAAGCCCCGCGGTCTGCGCACCAACCCAACCTCCGCGCGCAGGACTCTCGTCACCCCATACGAAAGCTGCCTCTTGATTCCCACACAGAGGAGAACACGACATGAAACGCTGGACGATAGTGCTGACACTGATAGCGATCACACTGGGGGCAAATGCCGATACTCTGGAACTGACCGATGGAACCGTCCTCCGCGATTGCTTTATTCGCGATGAGGGGGTGCGTCTGCTCGTCTGGGAGAACATGCAACAGGTGGGCGGACCCGCCAGAGAATATCCACGAAGCGCGGTGAAGAGCTTCAAGGTGGAGCGAGATGACTCGTGGGACGCCCGTCCCAACCTGCCCGACCTCACTGTGACCTTCATCGAGTTGAACCCCAAGCTGGCAGGACTGCACGGCAGGGTGCACTACGACCAGTGGGGACGTCCGAAAATCGCGGGAGCGCCGATACTGCCCGACCTCGGCGAGGAGAGCTACCTGAAGCCTGAACAGCTTGTCAGGCAGCTGAAGCTGAAGTACCAGCCGGGCGAGCCGGTTACCCTCACCGCGCACGTCAAAAACGTCGGCTTTGCCACCGCGGAGCCGTTCGAGTACGTTTGGCTGATTGACGGTAAGGAGGTGAGCCGGGGCAGGCACCGCGGCAGGCTTGGCGAGATGCAGGAAGCCACCTTCACCCTCCGCTGGAACTGGCAGGAAGGTTTCCATCATGTCACCTTCCGCGTCGTTACCAGCCAGCGCGAAATCGCCACCATCAACAACGAGGTCACCGATCCGCTGTGGGGCTGGGGCTTCTTCTACATCGTCAACAACAAGCGCCTGCAGGTGTGGCATACCTTCCGCAGTGCATACGGCACCTTCTGTTTCGAAGACTACTACCGATGGCATATCCACATCATGAACCTGCTGTTCGAGCACGCCATCTTTCCCGCCTCACCCGAGGGCATCAAAGCGCGCGTGCGCCTCGACCGCATCATCGTCACCGACGATGTGGACAAGGCGGTGCAGAGCCTCGTGGCGCAGGACGGCATTGCCTACCACCAGGGCGGATGGATATGGCGCGACAGCCCCGAAGAGAAGGCAGGAAAGTGGGAACCACCCACGAAGGAATGGCGACAAAACACCGAGTGGTCGCTGCCGCACGAGCTGGGGCACCAGCTGGGTCTGACCGACTGGTATGCGCTGGACTATGCCGGGCATGAGCACCACAAAATGCCCGACAACGGCGACCTCGTCGCTCATTTCATGACCCACCCCGTCACCATGATGCACTGGCATGGACCGCAGGTATGGTCGGAGGCGGATGCCGGCTACCTGAACATGACGTGGGACAAACCGCGTGGGCACTTCGGTGACCACTACTTTGCCATCCCTGCCGAGAACTTCCTGCGCATCGTGGATGTGAATGGCAAGCCCGTTGCCGGTGCAAAAGTGGAAATCTACCAGCGCGGTTGTGTGGTGGACCCCAGCGGTCAGCCGGGCGAGGAAGCAGGGGTGAAGTACTATCCGGTGGTCGAGGACGGCAACTTCGACTATCCGGTCTCCAAAGACCCCGTCATTGTGGGCGAGACGGACGCCGACGGGATGTTACGCCTGCCCAACCGCCCCGTGAAGGAAGTTCGCACCCTCAACGGCTTCCACCGCCGTCCCAATCCATTCGGCAACATCAACGTGGTTGGTGGACGCGGATTGATGCTGGCAAAGGTTACCAAATATGACCGCCCATGCTATTACTGGCTGGAGATTACCGATTTCATCACGGCATGGTTCCGAGGGCAAAAAGACCGATTCGTCATGACCCTGAAAACGCCCTACCGCTCCGTCGATTCGCCGCTTCCGCCGCGCAATGTGAAGGTCGAGCGTATCGACGAGCACCATGTGAAGGTCACCTGGGAGAAACCCCAGACCATCCGCGAGACACAGTATCTGGACCGCGCGATCGGGTATCGGCTGTACCGCCGGGTGTCCAGCGATGGGTTGAACGACCGCCCATGGTTTCCCGTTGCCACAGTGGGACCGGATACGTTTGAATGGGTGGTAGACCTGCGCCAGAGACCAGAAGACATCTACTGGTTCTCACAGGTCAACCGGTTTGCCGTGTCCACCCTCGGCGAGCTGTCGGTAGAGAGCGAGCTGGTGGAGACACTACTGCCACAGAAACCATAGTTTGTCGATGAGCAGGCTGGCGTCCGCGCTGCCGGTGTTGACCACGATGCGCACGAACAGGTCGCCTTCGTAAGAGACCCACCGGCTGGCGGGCGCCGGCAGGTTGAAGGTCAGCGTCTGCCCCGCGTGGTTACCCGCCTGCGCGCTGAACACCTTCACCCAGTTGCCGTAGGGATAGCTGCCGCTGCCAAAATCATATATCAGTATACTCTCCAGCGGGTTGTTGACCACGCCAGCATACTGCCGGAGATACTCACACGCGATGGACGATACCGTCTGCTTGTCCAGACCGCGTACCAGCAGTTTCAGTTCGATGGTCTTTCCGTTGTTGTCGCTGCGAGGGCGAGCCACCAGCGTCCTGCCATCTGCTTCCAGAAGCTCCGCATACCCGCCGGACATCTGCGCACCCTGCCCATATCGCCCTACGACTCCCACGTCGCTCGGCGCGGTAGTAAACGCGGCAGAGGTAGAGGTAACGGTGAGCCACAGACGGTTCGATTTCCGTCCGCGCACCTCTACCTCCAGCCAGCCCGACGACGCACCCGGCGGAAGCTGTACCACAATGCGCGAATCGCTCCACTCCAGTATCTGCAGCACAGGCTTGGGGCGAGGCGTCGGGCGCACTGCCAGCGTCAGCATCTGTCTTGCCTGCAGGCTCACGCTACCCCACTGCCAGCCGAATCCTTGCCCGAAGACAGTTACCGTGCCTCCGCTCGCCGGGATGCGGTGGGGACTGATCCAGTGGATGGCGGGCGTGGTGGGATACCATGGCGACTGAAGAGGTAACAGATTCAGCGCACGCCAGGCATCCACACGCCCGTAGTTTGCGAAGGCGCCCACCACCGGGTCGTTCAACGGGATCGAAGCGTATTCCAGCGCCGAGCGAATGCGATCGATGGGGGCATCTGGTTGAAGCGCCCAGAGCAGGGCAGCCACTCCCGCCGCGTTCGGTGTAGCAGCGGATGTGCCTGCGAAGCGATTGGTATAGCCACCGCCCAGCGTGGTGGCATGGATGCTGACGCCGGGGGCACTCACATCCACCCACGTACCGTAGTTGGAGAAGCTCGCCTTACGGTCCAGCGTGGTGGTTGCTGCCACAGCCACCACCCTGTCGTAACCGGCGGGATAGATGGGATACGGCTCGTCGAAATTGCCAGCCGCAGCAAGCACCAGACAGCCCTTGCTCCACGCATAGTCCACCGCGGCGCGAAGCAGAGGCGTCAGGTCGTCGCTGAAGTAGCTGATGCTCTGCACCTTCGCTCCCATATCTGCCGCGTATACCACGCCGGGTGCAAACATGGAATCGTAGGAATAGCCGTTCGACAACCCAATCTTCACGCACATCACCCGACACCGATAGGCAACACCCGCCATCTGGAAGCCGTTATCGCCCACAGCGGCAATAATGCCTGCGCACGCCGTGCCGTGACCGTGGTCATCCATCGGATCGCGGTCGCCATACGCGAAGTCCCAGCCAAGGTCGTCGTCCACGAGCCCGTTGTTGTCGTCATCTGCGCCGTTGCCGGGCACCTCTGCCGGATTACGCCAGATATTTGGCTCCAGCTCAGGATGATAGTAGTCCACACCGGTATCCAGCACCGCCACCACCACATCGGGATGCCCCTGCGTGATGTCCCATGCGGCAGGCACGTTCATGCGGAACAGGTTCCACTGAGATGACACCAGAGGGTCGTTGGGGGTGTATGCCAGCCGGTATGCCCGGTCTGGGAAGGCTTCACGAACCAGCCCTTTTGCTTTGAGCTGCGCGATAGTCTCATCGACCTGACCGCGTGGCACCTTCAGCACTGCGTAGCCCAGCTGGGGTATCTCGCGGATGACCGTATAGCCCATCTGCCGAACCGCTCTGCTGGCGGCAACATGCGGGAATCGCACGATAATGCGGTCGGGCGCCGCCAGCACGCGAGTTTGGGAGGTAAGCACGGGTTCCAGCGCCTGATCGGCGCGCAACACCGCACACAGCAGGAGCAACAACGGCAGAAAAAAGCGCCTCATCCTCCACTCTCCCTTCCCTCAAAACGCAAAATGACTATCAGTACGCCTATCTTACGCTATCCGTAAGGCTGCGTCAAGGCTGTGCGGTCTGTTCCCACAGTCGCTCGTGACGGCGAGGAGCAGGCGCATGCCGGTAGGTGCGCTTATATCCTTCGAAGTCCCAATGCGCGAAGAACTCCTCCGCGACTTTGACACCGGACTGGTACAGGGCGTCGCGTCGCTCGGGGGACAGGTCGAACTCCGTGGTCTGCACGCCCAGTGTCGGAATGGGCACCGTTCGCACAAAGTTGCTGTCCTGGATATAGCGCGCATCGTGTGCCTCCATCATCGTGGCAAACAGCGCCGCGAAGAGGCTAATTGGTCCGCGCACCGTGTTCGGCTTGCCTTCGCTCGGTTCCACCAGCTTGTAGCCTATGGTGGGCCACGGCGGGTCGGGAGTGCCATCGTCGAAGAGCCACACGGGATAGTTGCTCAGCACGCCACCGTCCACTATGTAGCTCGGTGTGCCGTTCACGTCGTGCAGCAGCACCGGCTCGAAGAAAAAGGGGATGCTCATGCTCATCCGCACCGCGCGCGCCACCTCCAGCCTGTCGGGGTCCAGCCCATAGTCGGTGATGTCGCGCGGCAGCACCAGCATCTTTCCGCGAGAGATGTCGGTGGCGATTACCTGCACTTTGTAGCGGTAGCGCGGATTGTCCTTGCTCTCCTCCATCACCAGATCGCCGAAGGTGCGCACCCCTTTTGCCTGCAGCAGGTCGCGTATCCATCCCTCGAAGTATGCCCCTTCGTAGATGCCCTTCTCGAAACCCAGGCTGAGCAGGTGACCAAACACGGGGATTTTATCCACCAGTCCCTCGTCTTTGAAGCGGTTGTAGTCGAGGGCGTCCATCACCGTCTTGAGCTCCTCTGCGGTGTAGCCTGCAGCGAGCAGGGCTGCCACAATCGCTCCCGCCGAGGTGCCCGCAAGGTTCACAAACTGGTAACCGAGGTTCTGGGTAACGGCTACCGCGCCAACCAGCGCAGTGCCCTTTACGCCACCACCTTCGAAAACCGCATCCAGGCGTTTGGTACCGTTCGGCATGGTTGTATTTGCCTCCTTGAGCAGGAATGCTCTCATGATACCAGCATTTTTGACAGGGTGCAACGCCAGCATACATAGCTGCCACGTCCAGCGAACGACGATCACCGGACCTTGCCCAACCGTCGGGGAAAACCACCACAATTTTCTAAGACAACCGCGCAAAATGCCTTGACATCCACTGAAGGGTCTGATAAACTGTAGCCAAATCGCATAGGGAAAGCCGTCTGCGCTCCGATCGTATCGGAGCTGAAATATCGGGGGAAGTCCGGTGAGAATCCGGCGCAGGCCCGCTACGGTGTGTCTCCGGAATGGGGACGAGCCCGAATGCCCGGCGACGGCTGGTCACTCCTTGCCTGAGGCAGGGTACCCCTTCGCGGAGGGAGGGGGACGTGACCCGAAGGTGAATCGGGCGCATGTCAACCAACCTGGTGCGGAAGGGCATCAGGTTTTTTGTTGACGCGCCGAAAGCACACACCGCTTCCGACGTTTCCCTCCGCGCGTCGTGAGCGGTGAACTTTTTGGTAAGGAGGGAAACATGCCAACCAAACGCAACGCCTTCACGCTGATTGAGCTGCTGGTGGTTATCGCGATTATCGCGATACTGGCAGCCATCCTCTTCCCCGTTTTCGCGCAGGCGCGCGAAAAGGCACGACAGGCAAGCTGTCAGAGCAACATGAAGCAGCTGGGTCTTGCCACGCTGATGTACCTGCAGGACTACGACGAGACCTACCCCATCGCGCAGTACGCCTACAGTGGCTCTCTGCGGCAGTGCTGGTTCGGACGGGAGACCTCGCCCAACGTGTGGGATAAGACAGGGAGCCTGCTCTATCCCTACATGAAGAACGGGCAGATTCAGCGATGCTCCAGCTGGGGCGGACGCACCCGTTTCGGTGATGGCAACGGCTACGGCTACAACTGGGGCTATATCGGCTCGGACATCTACATTACCTTCAACTGGAGAACCTGGCCCAACCTGCAGAACCCCGCCAGCGAGGGTGCTCTATCGCGCCCTGCCGAGAAGGTGATGTTTGCCGATAGCGGCTTCTTCAACGTGCCGTGGTATGGCGGCGACGGTACCATGTGGGAGACGCCCTTCATCGACCCGCCATCTATGTGGTGGGGCAACCCTACCGTAGACTTCAGGCACGTCGACAACCGTAAGGATGTGGACTCAGCCACCCAAACGGTAAAACATCGCGGGCTGGCGAACGTGGTCTTCTGCGACGGACATGTCAAAGCCATGAGCCAGACGCAGATGACCGACGCCCACTTCACCCGCGATTAGGAATTGAGAGTTCCTCCTGCAATTACATGCGATGCAGTTGCCCCCTTCCGGCACCCGGAGGGGGCTTTTTTACATCCCCTGTTTCGCCGGTGGGCGATACTGCCCTGTGGGATGTATTTCGACGGTAGCGCCTGCCTCACGCAGCATCCGGCGGTACGAGTCCGCCTTGCGTCGGGGCAGGTCTACCAGAATCACCATCGGCAGGTCTTTCAGGATACCCCGGCAGTGGTCGCGCGGCGCCGCCAGGATGGTGCACAGGATTTCCAGCACCTCTTCGGTGTCGTGTCCCGCGTTCACCAGCACCAGGTCGTAGGTGGTGTACTCGATGCTCTCCTCGCCCGCTCCTGCGGTTGCCGCAGCGACGCCAGGTTTGGCAGGCTTGAGGTCGTTCTGCCCGTTGCAGTTGTCGCAGATGAACATCCTCGCGCGAGGCGATACCTTCTGGGGCGAGCCACAATGCCGGCACACCAGCACCAGCGGAGGCACCACCTGTCCGCCCTCGATGGCTACCACACGCTTGCAGTGCTCGCAGGTGTAGTCTTCCGCTGGTGGAGCAAGGAACAGCGTTGGTTGATTACAGTAAGGGCACAGCGCGCGATACGAGGGCATGTTGTTCAACTGCATATACTGCCACCCGCCGTACCCCGCGATGCCCACGCCCGCTATCGTCACGATTACACCGATGAAAAACGGCATCCACGCCGCAATAGTGGAAAGGTACAGCAAGAACAACCCCAGAAGCAGCACCACCACTCCCCAGATAACGATGGGAATGATGCGCTGAAGTTCGGCTTCCATCACTTCTGCACGGGTCGGCTGTGCCATAACGAAACCCCCTTCAACCGTTTCTCCGCAGTCTAAGATAACACCACCTGCGTATCGATGTCAACAGCGCGATTGACGAAAAAAAGACGCTGGTTTGCCAGCGTCTAAGGTCAGGGGGTACGTTGTTTTGTTGTTGGTATGATAAGGGCTTACACCGGCCGCAGTTTCACATCTCCGCGTATCGTGCGCGCCACCAGCGTGCCCACCTCGGGTCCCGCGCCAAAGGTGCCTTCCCACTCACCGCGCTCGTTGCGGTTCAGTTCAACACCCAGCTGGTTCTGCACCTCGCCGTCGGTAGCGATGACCCGCAACGAGCACGAGGAACCGGAAGGCAGACCCACCGACACGTCGCCGCTGGCGGACTGCACCTGCGCCTCCCCATTGAACGGTTCCGCGAAATCCAGAGAGATGTCGCCACTGGCAGTGGTGAGCGATACAAACCTGCTGCTGACCTGTCGTGCCGAGATGTCGCCGCTGGCGGTGCGGGCGCGCAATCCCTCGGCGCCGGCGAACGTGCTCATTTCGCACCGAATGTCGCCGCTCTGTGTCTGCAGGTCGGCGCTCTCGCATCGGGCATGCTCCAGCACCACATCTCCGCTGGCGGAGATCAGTCGCACTTTCCCTGCCGGTTCCCGCGCGATAATATCGCCACTGGCGCTCTCCACACTGGCTGCAGCCTTCGTGCCCTCCAGCAGCACGTCACCCGCTGTGGACTGAATCTCCACCGGAGTGCCAGCAGGCACCGTGATGTCCACATCCGCGGAGGCGAACTTTCCCGCTCGCGCCACCCGCACGAACACCACATCCCCGCGCTGTTCGACCACTGGCGACCACTCCCCTGCGCTCTGCTCTGCCTGCTCTGGCGCTTCGGCGCGGACGGCACCTTCGGCACGAATGCGCATCTGCGCAGTGCCCTCCGCAGCCCGCACGCGCACATCACCCAGCACATTCTGCACGATCAGACGTGTGCCCGGCTGGACGTCTATCGTCTGTTCAAACTCCACGTCCTGCACCGCCCCCAGCCGCAGGTCGATGTCCCAGCGTCCCATACCGCGAAAGGCACGCGCCGCCTCCTCCCAGCCGCGGCGGGTCTGCTCCCGAATCTCCTCGCTGATACGGCGCCACTCCTGCTGAATGCGCCGCCAATCCACGCCCTGGAAGGCTTTGCGCAACTGTTGCATCGCCTCCTCGAAGGCATCTTCCTGTCGGCGCTTGCCGCGCTCGCCGGGCTTCGCCATCAGTGCTTCGATCAGCATCTCCGCCTGCTCTGGGGTGATCTTGCCTTCCCGTACCATTCGCAGGATTCGCTTCAGTTCCTCATTCATCGCAAACACCTCCTACCGCAATCGGCGCAGCTCGTCTGCTGCCTCTTCTGCGGTGATCTCGCCGCGCTCCAGAGCATCCAGTATCTCCTGGCGGCGGTTCAGCACGTCCATCTCTTCGGCTTTCTCTTCGCCGACAGTCGCCAATCCCAGCGCCTGCAACAAAGCCTCCAGACGCGCCTTCACGGTCGGATATGAGATGTTCAGCTCGCGTTCCACACAGTTGTACACTCCCCGACAGCGCAGAAACACCTCCAGAAACTGCCTCTGCTCTGCATCCAGTCCGCAATAGCGGCAGGTGGATGCCGAGAACTCACCGCGCATCTGCGTATGGCAGCTCTCGCAGACCACTTCGCGGATCCGCAGACTACCACCGCATACCGGGCACCTTGCAGGAACGGAGTACATGTTCATCACCTCCACTGCTTCAAATTATACACGCTGACTTTCAAAAAATCAATACATCATCGTGAAAATTTGAAGAATTTTCCGAACAATCCGCAGACTCTCGCAGGAAGTGCGCCTGCGCAGGGTATAACGAATACACAGGGTATACTTACATGCATGAGATGCCCTGTGAATCCGAGCATATTCAGGCTGTGCGCACTGTGCCTGGCGGTAGCAGCAACACTTGCCGGATGTGGGGTAAGTCCCCGTCGCATTGCTGAGAAGCGCGTGGAGTCGCGCCTGCCTCAACTCATTGGTCCGGCAAAACGCTATCGCGCTTACCTTTATGGGAGGCATGAAAGAATGTTTCAGGGAAAGGTTCAGTCTGCCCGTATTGTGGGCGAAGGGGTGGAGATACAGCCCGGCTTTGTCCTGCGTGAGCTGGTGGTGGAACTGCAGGAGATAGAATATCGCCAGAACGAACCGTTGCGGGCGAAGGCGGGCTCGTTTCATGCGACGCTGGACGACACGGCGTTACGATCGTACCTGACAGGCTTACTGCCCCCCATCCGCTCGCCGTGGAATCTGGTGGTCTCGCATCTCTCCAACCTGCAGGTACGCAGCCGCGCGGGCGAGGTGAAACTGTCCATCGACGTGCACACCCGGCTGGGGCTGAAACTGTCCGGAGAGCTCATGGGGCAGATTCGGCTTAGAGAGAGCACCAAAGTGTGGTTCGAAGCCTCCGAAGTGCGGGTCGTGGGGCTTTCCGTGCCCGAAAGGGTGCGCGACCTGCTATCGGAACTCTTCCTGAACCGTCCCCTCATCGATCTCTCGGAGGTGAAAGCGCCCATTCGAGTGGATCGTGTGGCTATTGGGGACGGGGTTCTGCTGTTCGAAGGGACGATACTGGTAGACAGGCTGGCAGAGCTGATGGCGGGCTGATCAGGGCTGGATCGGCTCGCGTTCGCCCACAGATGCCCAGTGCTGGAGCAGGCGGGCGAAATGGATCTTCTCCATGCGATTCATCTCGGTGAAGCGCACTCCCAGCTCCCACCCGACATCGTCGAGCAGTTTGCTGGTGCGCACCACCTCTGCCATCGCGCGCACAGCCTGCTGGTTGGAGGGAGAGATGAAGACGACCTCCAGCGAGGTGGACTTCAGCACAAGTTCCTGTGGCACGTAGATGCGTGCTCCCCCCGCCGAGATGTCGCGGCAGATACCGGCTATCCAGTCCGTTTCTCCCGCGGCTCGCAGATGTACCTGCATCTCGCAACGGTAGCGCTCGTGCTGGCGCCTCTGCTGATGACGGAAACATCCGTTGACGGTGACCACGAGCTGTCCTGTCGGCGGATAGTAGCGCTGAACCGTCGCCTCCGAGGTGTAGATACCCGTGCTGCTGCTGATAACAACCACCACGCCTGAACCCGGCTTCAGCGAACCGTCATGCACCGGCTCGTCCGTCAGATGCACCTCGATCAGCGAGCGCACAGCCTGCGCCAGCTTCCCGCGCAATGCGACGGCGCTGTTGCCCAGCTTGAATTGGATTTGTACAGGGTCGCCAGCATGAAACACGGATATCTCTCCACCGCCTGCAATGCTGTCGAAAGCATTATCGGCTTACGAGGCAGAAGAGCTCAGGTCCGAGAGTGCGCCCTCCTGCGGCACGCGCCATCTTCGCCCTGCGGCCACTGCGCGCTGTTTGTGGTGCACGAAGCGCGCGATGCGCTCCATCTGCTCCGTGTTCAGATCGGCGAAGGCGCAATGCAGGCGGTACTCCAGACGCCCATCCGCTACCGCCTCGGACACCCCAACCACCGTTAGTCGCACCTGGTCACACAGGACATCCGACAGTTCGGGAGCATCGACGCGAACGACGCTGCCCGGATCGACAGCTACCGGCGCCAGCAGGCACATCCCGCCCCCGCCGATATCCAGAACCATCCCCGCATATCTGCCGATACCCTTTCCACCCACCACCTCCACCGTGGCTGGAGTGAAGAGTTCCACCCGCGCGAATTGACGTCGCTGCAGGCGATGCAGGAGGGGCTGCCGGCGCAACCGCAGGATACCGGAACCACTGTTGTCGGCATCCATTACTTCCGTGTCCATGACATACAGCGAATCGATGGCGTTCACCGCCAGTGCCACCCTCACGCCGCGGGTGAAGCGACATCTGCCATCCGGCGATACAGGCAGGTCGACGTGCACTGCGTTGGGTTCCACCCGCCGTACCATCGTGCGCCACTGGCGAAGCCGCTCCTCTTCACTGCCTTCCAGCAACTGCAGATGGGCACACTGCCCCACGTGCAGTTCCGAAGAGGAGATAAGCCCCTGACTGCGAAGCAGGCGAATGCGATGCAGCCACCACTGGGAGTAGAGATATCGCAGGGCAAGAACGGCGATCAGGGTAAGACTGATGACGAGCGTGCCAATCCACACCCACGATTGTCCATCTGCTACGAGCGCACGCTGCCACCATGCCGGAGGCTGGTAGACAATCATACTCTCCGCCAGTACAACAAACATGCGCAATCCTCTCCTCAAAAAGAGTCCGACGGGTTCGTTCCACAACAGGAGGGAAGCGCGTTCTGTTAGAGCTACGGGCAAATCGGCAGAAAGTGGCTCAGAAGGTAAACAACCGGTAAAGCGAACAGCAGACTGTCGAACCTGTCCATTACCCCACCATGCCCCGGAAGCAGCCCGCCGAAGTCTTTCACCTGCAACTCGCGCTTCAGGGCGCTCTCGAACAGGTCTCCTGCTTGTCCGGCGGCGGTCGCAGCGATGCCAAACACCAGCGCCGACAGCGGTGACAGGCTCAACGGCACAGACACCAGCAACGCCGCGCCTGTTCCCAAAAGCACTCCGGCAACGCCACCCTCCCAGCTCTTGTGCGGGCTGAGCAGACGAGACATCGGTCGCCGCCCATACCGCCTGCCCACAAAGTATGCCGCCGTATCGCACGCCCACACCGCAGCACAGGTCATCAGTACCAGACTCAGACCATCCGACTGCCCCAGTGCACTGCGGGCACACCCGGTATCCACCACGCGCAGGCGCACCCACGCGCTGAACAGCATTCCCAGGTACAGCGCAATCAGCGCACCATAGCCCACATTCTGCCACACCGCCAGCCTGCCCCGTCGCTCTGCCTGCCACACCTCCCACCCAAACGCCATCAGCAGCGCGACGACGACCGTGGAGCGAGCGGTCATCAAAAACACTGCCTGCTCGTGAACACTCAGCCATGCGTCGAACGGCAGGTACACCGCCAGCATTGCCAGAAGCCGATTCACGCGCACCTCCGGCTGCTGCCGCTCCACCGCCGAGAGCATCTCCACCGCGCCCAGCAGAGAGAGCAACATGACCAGCGCCGTCCAGGTGCTTCCTTCAGGCAGGACGGCGTGAGGAGGTCCCACCAGTGCGAGCAGGAACACCGGAATCCCGATGAGGGCAGTCAGCACACGCTTATGCAGGTCCGACATCAGCGACCGCCCTCAACGCATAAAGGTACTCTTGCGGGGTATCGATATCGTAACCCAGCTCAGGGGGGCTTTCCACAGCACCGCAACGTATTCCCAGCAGCTGCTCGGCGCGGAGCTCGACATCAGCCACCGTCAACTGCCTGATGGCGTATCTCCACAGCACTCTGCCCCCTGCCAGCAGGGCAAGCTTCCACAGGCTCTTGCGCCGCTGCGCCACCCGGCGGATCCACTGCGCACGCTGAAGCAATCGTGCAGGGCTTACCACTGCCGCGCATCCCGCCACGAACTCGCCATCGCGCAGTCGGGCATAGGTGCTTGGCGAATTGGGAAACCGTCGGTCAAATACGTCGCGCCGCACTATGGCATAACATAGTCCTTTGTCAACAGGGCAGGCGTCCACGAACTGACGCACTGCCTCGGCAGTAACGAACGGCAGGTCGGTCGTCAGGTAAAGGGCACGCGGGTGGTCTACCACAGCCTGTAGCCCGGCAATGAGGTTCTCGTGCGCCTCCCGATGCTCGGGGACCAGCTGCACTGCCCACTTGCTGAGCCGCTCTTTCAGCACGGAATGTCCCACAACCACCACCGTACCACCACGAGCAACAGGAAGCACCGCGCTCAGGGCAATCTCCAGAAGGCTCCGCCCACCCACCCTCAGCAGTGCCTTGATCATTCCGCTCTCGTCTCCGTCGTACGAATCCGAACCATCGTCCAGCGATGCGGCGTGGGCAAACTGCGCCCTGGGAACTCGTCCGCCCGCCGTCAATACCACCGCCAGCTCTGCGTTCACGGCGCCACCACCACACGGTTCTTGCCGTACCGCTTTGCCCGATACAGGGCGGTGTCCGCCGCAGCCACCAGGTCGGATATGGTCAGACCATCATCAGGGAAGCTCGCCACGCCCACGCTGATAGTGCATCGAGTGGCAGGACCGCCTGGCACCCCCGGGAACGGCGTACGCGCCACCGTATCGCACAGGCGCTGAGCCAGCACCACCGCGGATTGCTTGTCCGTCTCCGGCAGAATGATAGCGAACTCTTCGCCTCCGTACCTGCCCACGATGTCGGTCTGGCGCACGTTACGCTCGAGCGTCTCGGCGAGAATGCGCAACAGCTCATCGCCCTGCTGGTGACCGTAGGTGTCGTTGTACCGTTTGAAGTAGTCCACGTCGATCATCAGCAGAGACATCGAGTGGTGGTAACGCAGGCAGCGGGAGACCTCCTCTTTCAGTCGCTCGTGCAGTCGCCGGTGATTCAGCAATCCGGTCAGCCCGTCGCGAACCGCCAGGTCCATCGTCTGCCGATAGAGGCGGATGTTTTCCAGCAGGATAGCAAGGTGTTCCACCAGCACACGCACCACCTCGTAGTCCGCTCGGACGAAAGGCTCCTGATGCGCCGGACGCTCCAGCACCAGCAGCCCCCAACGATAGTCGTGCACTGCCAGAGGGATGATGAACAGGTGTCCGGAGAAGTAGTTCGCCAGTTCGCGGTGGTGCTGTCGTAGTACGTCTGCAATCACCATGGGCTTCGCATAATCCACCGCCGCGCTGAATACACCTTCCACGTCCATGTAGGCAGGAAACTCTGAGCGGTCCCCCTGTGGGTACGCGCCTACAATTTGCAGGTGCGATTCCTGCCGGGCATAGCTCCACAGGCTCAGCCGCCCGAAAGGTAGCAGGCGTCGCAGCTCGTTGCCCAGCTCCTGCAGGAGGCGGTCAGGGTGCGCGTGCGCGATCAGGCGCTGATGCATGGTTTGCAGGGCGCGTATCTGCCGTTGCGCCAGATGCGCCTCGATGAACGCCCGCGCCGAGAACAGCCCGGCAGCGCCCAGCCCACAAAGCAGAAGTACCGACAGCCATCCCCACTCCCGATAGATGGAAAGCGCCGCCAGGATAGCCGGCAGAGTGACGGCATCCACAATCGCCTCGGCGCGCAGAATTGGGCGCAGGTAGGTCCGCCTTTTACCGTCCACCCACCAGAGAATCACGATGCGCACGACGCTGAAGGTCAGCGCGGCGGCAAGTACCCTTAGCCAGCCCTGCCAGCTCAACGGATACGAGGGAACGGGAAACGCCCCAAAGTGATACAGCAAACCGCTACACTGTGCAGCGATTGCCACAGCAGGCGCGTATTCCAGGATTTCACGCCGGTCACGACGCTGGTACTGCGCCAGAGAACCCGCCAGCAACCCAGCTGCTGCGCCCTCCACTGCGCCGTACAGCAGTGTGGCAAAGAACACCACTGAGCCCCCGAACCGCACCGCGCGAGGTCCCATACGGCCCACCGGTACGGACATTGTGAGAACAGCAAGCAGAAGAAGCACCAGCAGTGGGAAAGCCTCAGGTGCAGGTGGGGGCTGAAGCCACCAGCACACCACTATTCCGGCGAGCGCAAGCGCCCATATCACCCTCCCTTTGCGTTGGAGACTGCGCACGGGTCAACCGCTCCACTCGAGGCTCTTTAGCACATTATAAAGCGAAAGGGGTAAAAGTGCAAATGCCACGTAACTTGCACTCTCCTCAGGGTTCTCGTATAATCTAAGCGTTATCCGACGGGAGAGTAAACATCATGAAGAAAGTGGTACTGGTCTATTCCGGCGGGCTGGATACCTCCGTATGCATCCCGCTGATGCGTGAAGAATACGGTTACGACCACGTGATTACCGTCACCGTGGATGTAGGACAACCGGAAGAGGACATCCGTGAGGCAGCAGAGAAGGCACGCACCCTCGGCACCGAACACTACACCGTGCCCGCCAGAGAGGAGTTCGCCCGCACCTACTGCTTCGCCGCGGTGAAGGCGAACGCCAGTTACGAAGGCTATCCGGTGAGCACCTCCATCGCCCGCCCCATCATCGCAGCGAAGGCGGTGGAAGTGGCGAAGTCGGCAGGCGCGACGGCGTTCGCGCATGGCTGCACCGGCAAGGGCAACGACCAGTTTCGCATCGAGTTCACCATTCGGGCGCTGATGCCCGACGCCACCATCCACGCGCCCATCCGCGAGCGCAACATGACCCGCTCGTGGGAGATCGAATACGCGAAGTCGCGCGGAATACCCATCACCCAGAGCCTGGAGAAAATCTGGAGCATCGACGAAAACCTGTGGGGACGGTCCATCGAGGGAGGCAGGCTGGAAGAGCCGGACTATGCCCCGCCAGAGGGGATTTTCCGCTGGACGCGCAGCCCTCTGGACGCGCCGGATGCACCGCGCGAGCTGAAGCTGGACTTCGAGGAGGGTGTGCCGGTCGCCGTCGATGGGGAGCGCCTCTCCCCTGCCGAACTGATTGCGAAACTGAACCGCGTGGCGGGCGAGAACGGCGTGGGACGCATCGACATCATGGAAGACCGTATGCTGGGTTTGAAGGTTCGTGAGAACTACGAATGCCCCGCAGCCATTACCATTCTCGCCGCACACCATGCCCTTGAAGCGCTGGTGCTGACACGCGAGGAGCTGCGGTTCAAGGCGCTGGTGGACGCCGAATGGTCTCAGCTGGCATACTACGGGTTGTGGTTCGACCCGTTCAAGGAAGACCTCGAGGCATTCATCGCCAGCACGCAGAAGCGCGTTACCGGCTCGGTGTGGTTGCGGCTGTACAAGGGTAGCCTGCAGGTGATTGGGCGGAGCAGCCCCTGGGCGCTTTACTCGGAGGAACTGGCTTCCTTCGATACCACCACCTTCGACCAGCGCGAAAGCACCGGCATGGTGAAAATCTTCGGACTGCAGGCGCGCATGTATCACGCACTGCGCCAGAAGCACGAAGCACAGCGATGAGCAAACTGTGGGGTGGACGTTTCGAGAAGGGAACTGACGAGGCGGTGGAGGCTTTCACCGCCTCGATCGGTGTGGATGCCCGTCTCTGGGAGGTGGATATCCGCGGAAGTATCGCCCACGCGCGGATGCTGGGCAAGGTGGGTGTATTGACTCAGGAAGAGTCTCAGACCATCGTCGCGGGACTGCAGGCGTTGCACGAGGAGATCAGGGCAGGCAGAGTCAGCTTCAACCCGAGAGCGGAGGATATCCATTCGGAGATAGAGCGCCTGCTGACAGAGCGTATCGGCGCTGTAGCGGGCAAACTGCACACCGCCCGCAGCCGCAACGACCAGGTGGCAACCGATACGCGCCTCTACCTTCGGGAAGGCATCGACGTCCTGCGCACAGCAATCCGCGACCTGCAGGAGTGGCTGGTACACTCTGCACAGCAGCACCTGCACACAATCCTGCCGGGCTTCACTCACCTTCAGCACGCCCAGCCGGTGAGCCTCGCCCACCATCTGATGGCATATTTCTGGATGCTTCAGCGCGACCGGGAACGGCTGAGCGACTGCCGGAAGAGAGTGAACCAGATGCCGCTGGGCACCGCTGCACTGGCTGGCACCTCGTTCCCGCTGGACAGGGAGATGGTGGCGCAGGAGCTGGGATTCGAAGGCATTTGCGAGAACAGCCTGGATGCCGTGTCCGACCGTGACTTCGTGGTGGAGTTTCTCAGCGGCGTCGCCCTGTTGATGACACACCTCTCGCGCCTTGCCGAAGAGCTGATCCTGTGGAGCACGCCGGAGTTCGGCTTTGTGGAGCTGGACGACAGCGTGACCACCGGTAGCAGTATCATGCCTCAGAAAAAGAACCCGGACGTCGCCGAGCTGATTCGCGGGCGCGTGGGGCGCGTGGTGGGCGACCTGACGGGGGCGCTGGTGATGCTGAAGGCGCTGCCCCTCTCCTACAACCGCGACCTGCAGGAGGACAAGGGCTTCCTGTTCGACGCGCTGGACACCGCACGCGATGGCGTGGCGCTGATGCACCTGATGCTCAGCCGGGCACAATGGCGCACCGGGCGATTGAGGCAGGCGGTTCAGGGCGACTTCTCGAACGCTACCGACCTCGCCGACTTCCTGGTGCGCAAAGGGATGCCCTTCCGCCGGGCGCATGAGGTGGTGGGGCGAGTGGTTCAGTACTGCCTCCGAAGCGGGCGCACGCTGGAAAGCCTGCAGGTAGACGAACTGCGACAGTTCAGCGACCTGTTCGACGAAGAGGCGGTTGTGGCAATTCAGCCGGAAACCGTTCTGCAAAGCCGACGAACGCGCGGAGGTACGGCGCCGGAAGCGGTGCAGGCGCAGATCGCACGGGCGCAGCAGCTGCTGGGAGGTGATCCGCACTGAGCACACGACCATACCGCTACCTGGACGTCATCACGGTGAGCTTTGTGGTGGTGCTGCTGCTGTCGAACATTGTGGCAGTGAAGCCCGTACGGTTGTTCAACCTGTTCCAGATGGACCTCGACGCCGGCACCCTGCTGTTTCCTATTTCCTACATCTTTGGGGACGTGCTGGTGGAAGTGTATGGCTATGCCCGCTCGCGCCGCGTCATCTGGATGGGCTTCGCTTTTAATCTTTTTGCTGCGCTCCTGTTCACCATCATTGTCCACCTGCCGCCCTCTCCCGAGTGGCAGATGCAGGAGGCTTTCGCAACCATTCTGGGACAAACACCGCGCATTGTGCTCGGAAGCCTCATCGCGTTCTGGTGCGGGGAATTCGTGAACTCTTATATCATGGCAAAGATGAAAATCTGGACAGGCGGACAGTATCTGTGGACGCGGACGGTTGGCAGTACGGTGGTTGGGCAGGCGGTGGACACCGTACTGTTCCAGACCATCGCCTTCGCAGGGGTGTGGGATACGGGTCTGCTGTTGAGGGTGATCCTGTGGAACTACATGGCGAAGGTGCTGTATGAAGCGCTGGCAACGCCGCTCACCTACGCGGTGGTGGGCTTTCTCAAGCGCGCTGAGCAGGAAGACTATTACGACTACGATACCGATTTCAACCCGTTCTCCCTGCGCTCATAGTAGGGTGGCAGGAGCTGCAAGCAAAAGCCTCCCTTCCCGAAGTGGAAAGGGAGGCAGGAAGGTTGGGGAAAACCATCCAGCGACTATCCCTGCGCTGCCCGATATGCCTCGTATACCACCTCCACTGCGCGCAGTCCGTCGAAACCGGTGACCTGCAGGGGTGCCCTGCCCAGACAGGCATCGACGAAGTGCTGGAGCTCGCCCACGAATCGGTCAGGACCCACTTCCTCCAGCGGCTGCCAGTCCTCCATCCGGTTTGTCTTGTATCGGCTCTTGAAGCCGTCCCAGTAGTGTACCATTGCCGCGCCTTCCGTGCCGTACACCTCCACCACGTTGAAGCCCGCGACAAGCACCCAGCTGGCTTCCACCACTCCCATGCGTCCATCTTCGGTGGACAGCAGGGCGATGGCGGTATCTTCCACCTCACCAATGGCGGGACTGGTCTGCCGAATCACCGCCTGCACACGCGAGACCTCCCCTACCAGAAAGCGAAACAGGTCGACGCTGTGCACGCTGGTGTCCATCAGCACTCCGCCGCCAGCCACTTCCTTATCCGAGAACCATCGCTCCTCCACCCCCGTGAACGGACCCGCAAACCGGTTGCGGAACATCACCACCTCGCCCAGCTCGCCAGCGTCGATGAGGCGCTTCAGCGCCATGACGGGTGGATGGAAACGATGGCAGAAAGCGGTCATCAGTTTCACACCCTTCTTCTCAGCAGCACTGACTATCTCGCGAGCGGCATCGGGATGGTGCGCCAGTGGCTTCTCGCAGAGCACGTGCAGGCCGCGCTCGATGGCAGGCAGCGCTGCCTCGAGGTGTGCGGCGGGAGGCGTGCAGATATCCACTGCATCCAGCTCTATCTCGTTGAGCATCTGCTCCACGCTATCGAAAGCCTGCGCCCCAACCTGCCGCGCGGCGTTGCGTGCGATCTGCTCATTGATATCCACCACTGCAACGATCTGTGCTTCACGCACGCGGTCGTAGCTGGCAAGGTGCGTTCGTCCGATGCCGCCTGCTCCAATCAAACCAACGCGAAGTGTGTGGTTACTCACGGTCTCTTACCTCCTGTAGTATCGCTCGAACGTCGTCCAGGCTTTGTCGCACACCCGAGAGGGTTTCCGACATGCTCAGACACTCCACACTGGAAATGCCTCGGAATCCCCCGGCGACCAGCGCCTCGATGCATCTCCGGATGTCTATTTCGCCGTCACACACTCCAGTTCCCGCATAGGTTTCGCCCGTCGTGCTGTAATACAGGTAGCCCGGGTATCCCCGGTGAACGCGGCGCAAGTTGTTCAGATGGACAAGCGCACAGATATCGGCAATCGCCGCGCACTCGCGCACCGGGTCCAGCCCACTCAACAAAAAGGTACACAAATCGGCACTCACCCCGAAGGCTGAGGAGTGCACCTGCTGGTGCACGTATCGCAGAGTCTCGGCAGAGTTCACCACATCCCCATGCGGTTCCAGAACCACCCTGATTCCGGCTTTATGGGCGTAACGTGCCACCGAGGACACCGCTTCCACCACCATCTGCAGAGCATCTTCGTCCGCGATGCCCTCCTTCATCCTGCCCGGCAACAGGCGCACCATCTCTGCCCCAATACGCATTGCCTCCTCAACGCTTGCGTATGCCAGCTCCAGTTGCTGGTGCCTGGAGGCAGGGGCCAGATGCACAAAGTCGCTCGCAATGTCATAGGCGCACACGCACAGCCCGCAGTCGGTCAGCAGATGCAGGGGCTGTCCAACCGGTATCCAGAAATGGTCCACCAGTTCCACACAGTCCACCTGCAGGTCGCGGCAGACGTTGAGGAAGCGTTCGATGTCCATGTTGCGCCGCTGGAACTCCAGTGCAAAGCTCCACATACTGAGGCAGAGATGCGACATGCGGGCGGGTACCTCCTAAAGGTTGTACGCCGGTAGTATACCTGATATGGTTGCCCGCATCAATGACCGCAGGAGTCGCGAGACATACCACCGAATGGAAGTGGCAGGAGCCGGACGATGCAGGTGCTTACTTTTGGCGAAACGATGTTACGGCTGTCGCCGCCGGGCTACCAGCGCCTGGTACAGGCGGAACGCTTCGAAGTATCGGTGGCAGGTACCGAGAGCAACACCGCCGCCGTGCTCGCGCAGCTGGAAATATCGGTCGCGTGGCTGTCGCGCTTGCCCGACAACCCTCTGGGACACATGATAGCACAGCGCCTGCAGGCTCTGGGCGTGGATGTTACCCACGTATCATGGGACGCTGACGGACGTCTGGGGCTGTACTTTGTGGAAGCAGGCGTCACACCGCGCCCCACACGGGTTTACTACGACCGAAAAGGCTCGTGCATGAGCCGATGGAAACCGGGCGAATGGGACTGGCACAACCTTTTGAAAGGGGCAAAACTGCTGCACGCCACCGGCATCACCCCCGCGCTCAGCGACACCTGCCGGGAAGCTACCTTCGAAGCCCTGCGCATCGCGCGCGAGATGGGCATACCCGTCTCGTTCGACCTCAACTACCGTTCTCTGCTGTGGACGCCTGAGGAGGCGCGCGCGGTAATCGAAGCGCTGCTGCCTCTGGTTTACCTTCTGATTGTGTCGCCTGCTGATGCGCGCACCGTGCTGGACGTGCACGCGGAAGACATCGCTGTGGCTCAGGCGGTGCGTCAGCGCACCGGAGTGCCCATCGTTGCCACGCCGCTACGCGACCAGCAAACCGCCACCGCCGGGCGCCGTTACAGCGTGGTAGCCACTGCCGATGGGCTGATGCAGTCGGAAGGGTGCTTGTTCGAGGTAGTAGACCCCATCGGCAGCGGCGACGCCTACGATGCAGGCTTCCTGTACGGCTATCTTCAGGGTGACCTCGCGCTGGCAATGCGCTGTGCCGATGCCCTGTCCGCCCTCAAGCATACGGTGCCGGGCGATGTGTTGTGGACAACAGCGGACGAGCTCCAACAGGTTCTGCAGGGCGCACTGAGGGGCATTGTACGCTGAAAAGTGGAGAGGGATTGCCTCTCCACTTCTTCTCGAGTCCTGTAAGCGCTTCTGTCAGGGTTTCTGGGTACCCGCAGGCTGTGGAGCCGATGAGGGCGGCGGCACCCGCTCCGCGCGCATCCGTTCCTGGTATTTGCGCTCCCACTCAATCTCCTTCTGCACCAGGTCCTGCCTGCCCATCTGCTTGTAGATGCTCTTCAGCTGAGCATGGACATCCGGCTTGTCCCAGGCGATTTTGCCCACTTCCTCGTACTGTTTGATCGCAAGGTCATGCTGCTTCTCCTTTCGGTACAGCTCCGCCAGCATCAGGCGCAACTGGATGCTCTCGAGGCGCTGCAGGGCGTTCTGCCATGCGGTGATGGCGGACTCGCGTGCCTTCTTGCGAGCCGGTTCTGCCAGCCCCGGCAGCTCCGACTGTGTGCGATACAGTGACCCCAACACCACCATGCCTTCTGCCGAGGGGAACTCCTTCGACGCCTTCTCAAACGCCTCGATCGCTTTGTTCAGAGCGGCCGTGTACTCGGGAGTGCCCGCTTTGGTGCGCAGCTCCTCGAGGGTCTGGAACGCCTGCAGCTCGGGATCGAGTATCTCCACCTTGGCAGTGCGACGCAACTCCGTCAGGTACTGCTGCCACCGCGCGTTGCGTCGGGTCTCCACGTACTGTTTTGCGTACTCTTCCTTCTTCTTGTCGAAGTCAGCAGGCACGTTTGGCTTTACCGAGTCGAGACGGATGATGTGGAAACCGAACTGAGTCTTCACCAGGTCGCTGATCTGCTTGGGTTGCAGAGCCTCTACCGCTTTGGCAAACTCCGGCACAAACATCAGCGCCACCTGCGAGCGCGGGATGTCACCGAGGCTTCCGCCCGTCTGCTTACTGCCTGGGTCGTCCGAGAACTCTCTGGCGATTCGGGCGAAATCCCTCCCCGCTTTCAGCTTCTGCATAATCTCTTCCGCCCGTTTGCGCGCCTGTTCCTCGGTGCGCTTGTCGGTGCTGATGAGAATGTGGTGTATCGTTAGCAGATCGTAGCTGCGCTTCAGCTCCTCGTCCGAGGGATTGGGTACCTTCGCCACCTTCTCGGTCAGCTTCTGGTGGAGCAGTGCCTGTCGAATCAGCGGTCTGCGCGGTTCCCAGCTCTGCTTCAGCTCCTCGCGCCATGCCGCAAGGCTCTTGCCCATCGAGTTGCGGATGACCATCTCGAACTGCTGGTCGGTCATGTCCTTGCCCTGTGCGGCGCGCTCGCGCTCCTGCTTCACCTGTTCATCCACGAGTTTGTCGATCTCGCGGTTCAGATCGCGGTCGGAGATGGAGATACCCTCCTTTTTCGCCGCCTGCGCAATCAGCGCCTGAGTAATCTGCTCTTCCAGTACCTCCGCGCGTACACCGATGGCTCCCATCGCGTCCCCGGTCAGCATCAGGCGTTCACGCGAGCGGTCTTCCACCTGCGCCTCGAACTGATCGCGCGGGATAGGCTCGTTATTCACTTGTGCTACGGTGCGTGCTGCTCCTTCACCGCCGGTTGGTCCGCCGGTTGGCACCGCAGCAAAGTAGGTGATCAGGCTGGCAGCGATGACGAAAACGAAGACCAGCGATATCGCCTGAAGCTTCTTCGCGAACCCTGTGCGGATGTTGCGCAGGGAGAGCAAATCGTCGTCGGGTGTTTTCGTGCGCTTGGGCACGTCGTTCTGTCTTGCCATCTTGCATCTACTCCTCAATCCATTCTCTGAGTGCTTGCAGACACAGACGCGATGCGCGTTCGCTGTCGCCGTCGATGCGCGCGTGTGTCTCCAGCGAAATCCAGCCGGTGTATCCGTCCTGGCGCAGGGCTTCGAACTGCCCGGCGTAGTCGATAGCGCCTACTCCCACCACCACGAAGCGCACCGTGCCGTCCACCAGCACGCCATCCTTCACGTGCACGTGGACGACGAGGTCGCGAACGGCGTTGTAGCCATCAGGATAGGGCGTTTCGCCGGCACACAGGGCGTTACCCGGGTCCCAGCAGAGACGCAGGTGCGGCGACCCCACCGCCCGCGCCACACGTGCCACCTCGGCACCCGTGCCCAGATAGCAGGCGTGCTCGTTCTCCAGAGCCAGAACCACGCCCTTGCGCTCGGCGACCTTCACCGGCTCGGCAAAGGAATCGACGATGCGTTTCTCGATCTCCGGTGTCAGCTCGCCGCGCTTCCAGAACGAGAACACGCGGATAATCGGCGTCTCGAAAAAGTGCGCCAGGTCCATACAACGATGCAACATGTCCATCTGCTCGCTGAGGTCGCGCGGCGTTGCCAGATGCATCGGTCCCTTCACCTCGGCGCCTTCCTCATACAGGTCGCACTTGTAAAACGGCGAGGCGATACTGGAAACCTGAATACCGTTCGCATCCAGCAGCTTCTTGGCACGGCGGGCAGTGGCGTCGTCGATATCGGCGATGTTGACGTTCCACACGCCGCGCAGCTCCGCGCCCCTGACGCCGTATTCACCCATCACCCTGACTGCATGTTCCAGGTCCTGCGATATTTCGTCTGTGATAACCGAGAGTTTCATCTTGTCCCCTCCAGCGTGACGTCCTTCATCCGCGTGGGCATCACATGCTTTCACAGCCCCTATTTTATCGTCACCTTCCCCTGCCAGGTGTTGCTCAAGCCCGCCGCATTGTATGCCCGTATCGTTACCTGATGCTCGCCCCTGGAGAGCTGTTCAGAGCGGAACCGGAAAGATTCCAGGGGGCTGTCAAACACGCCGTCGGCTGCCTCCGCCGCAAGCCACTCCCCTGCGCCGATGCGCACCTGTACGGAGGTCACAGGCACTAATTTCTGTAAGACAAAGCCCGATACCTGCACCGTTGCGTCCGGCTCCACCCGAACGCCATCCTGCGATGGCACCACGATCACCGGTTTGCTGTTGCACACCACTATCGGCTCGGAGATCGCCTCGGCGGATAGGGCATCGGAGGCGTTGGAGGGACGATCCATCGCCACCACTCGCAGACGATACACCCCGTCCTTCACCGACTTCGTGTCCCACTTGCGTGAGGTGGACGTCTGCGGCGGAGTGGGAGGTGGAACTTCCGACTCCCTGCCCGCCTGCGATTGTGCCCGTACCTGTTCCTGCATGGCGGCACGCACCTGCGGAAGGTCTCGCTCTGCGGTTGCCAGGATCTGCGCCTTCACGTCCGCGGGGATGGTCGGGTCGTTGTCCACCTGCTGACGCAAGTCTGCCATCATCTCCTCCACTGTGGGCACCTGTTCGTCCGCCGATGCCTGTTGACCCGCTGGCTTCTGCTGAGACGGACGCGGTTCAGGCGGCGTGTTTCCTCTGCCCGATGTCGCAATCTCCTGCCACTCGCGTTCGCCTTCGGCACGGTAGTAAACGCGGTAGCTCAGGGTGTCTTTGTCCGGATCGTCCGCCTGCCACTCGATGGTCTGCTCTCCCGACAGCATAGCTCCGCCCTTTGGCGCACGGATGGTCACCCGCGGCGGCTGATTCTGCGTGCGATAGTAAAGGGTTACCGACAGCAGACGAGGACTGACCTGCGCGTTGCGCGTGCGCAACACCGCCCGATACTGCACGTAGCGCGCCGGCGGGCTGGTGATACGGTCGCCCGGACTGGTCAGAGGACTGCTCCAGTCGCTCCAGCTGGCGTCGGGTTCGGCGACGTTTCCGCTGCGCGTGCTGATTTGGAGGGAGGTGCCTTCCGGTGTCTCCGCCAGCCAGTACAGCGCTCCCCAGCGAGCCGGGTATCGGGCATCATGCACCGCCGAAGTGTACAATCCTTCCCAGCCATCCAGCCGTGCCGTGTATATCTCGCCGCCGTTTGCCGTGCCCAGCCACAGCGTATCGCGCCACCACACCCCGGTGGCGAAGTCCACGTCCAGCCGGTTCTCCACCAGATTCACCCGGTTGTCCGGGAATATCTGGTACAACACACCGCTACCGGACGCGAAGACGCTGCCGTCCGGAGCCGGGATGAACGCCAGGACGGGGTTGTCACTGCGTTCGATAAGCGTCCTGGTGCGTCCGTCGGCGTACAGGCGGATGACCTGCTGGCGCGACTGCAACGCCACCAGCACCGAACCATCCTGCCATACCTGCAGGGCAGACACCGCGCCATCGCCGAAGTCGCGCACCGCCTGTGCGGAATTGTCGGGCAGGATGCGCCACAGCATGGCACTATCGCCCGTGCCCACGTATACCGTGCCATCCCCGCTTACAGCCAGCGCGGTGACGTGGTTCTGTCCCGTCTGCAGAAGGCTGGTCGCCTGACCATCACGCAGTTCGTATACGATACCAGCACTGCCGCCCGCTCCTACCAGAACGGAGTCGCGGCCACGACGCACCGCACACACCGGATAGCTCTGTTCGAGCTGCGCCACCTGCTGGAACTGGCCGCTGGAGGAGACGCGATAGATGCGCCCACGCGGCGACGTGCCAGCCAGCCAGCCATCGCCGTCGGAAAGGAGCCAGTGCACCTCCAGTTCCGGCAGGCGGCACAGCGCAGACACCTTCCCGTCTGAATGCACGCGCAGGATTTCTCCCTCATGTCCCGTGCCCGCAAGCAAGCCATCCTCGCCAGCAGGAAGCAGGCTCCAGACAAACGGTCTGCCGGTGTCCAGCGCCCGCGCCAGCGACAGGGAAAGACGCACATCTCCTTCCGAAGACGCTGCTGTTCGATTGAAGAACCCCTTGGCGAAGTCCGCTTGCTCCGTTTGTGTCCAGACCTGCGCAGCACGTGCTACCGGTTTCTCTTCCTTTTCAGCAGTGTCCCGCGCCGTGCCCCTGCCCTCTTGCCCGGACGGCGCTGACGCTGTGCTACCACCCTGTGCAGGGTTCGGGCTTTGCCGGGATTGCTGGCTCAGAGATACCACCTCCGCGAAAGCCTGAATATCCTCCGTGACTGTGTCTCCATCCAGCATCGCTGGCACGCCCGGAGGCGCAGGAGGAGGCGGTGCGTCTGGCGGAAGCGATTCGGCAGGGGGCGGCATTCGAGGCTCGGCAGGGCGCGTTTCAGACGAGTCCCTTCGCTGAACGTTCAGTATCAGTGTTTGCGTGCCGCTGACCACCCACTCGGTTGGCAGTACCAGCTTGATCTCGTCTCGTTCCAGACGCAGGGCACTGCTCTTACCCGAGCGCATCAGCGCGCCCATGGTGGGCGGAAGCTGGCTAAACCTCTCCCCGCCGATATTCACGGTAGTGGTTGGCAACAGCAGGCGCACCACCAGATCGTTGTTGCGCTCGCGCTCCAGAAAGCGGTTGACCATCTGCCTCAGGCTGGTGGGAGGCGCCTGTTCCGGAGCGGTGGTGCGAATCACCAGCCCGGGCAGCAAAGTCAGTGAAGGCGCCAGACCGCCACGCACCTGCAGGGTGTAGCGTCCGCTGCGCAGGCTGGGCGGCAGGGTCAGGCTCACACTGCGGGTCACTGGCTCGCCGCGATAGGGTTTCAGCACCACCCCCAGCTCCACCGTCTCGCCCGGTTCGTAGCGCCCTCTCCGGACGAACACCCGCTCGATGGTGGCGGTTTGCCGTCGGCTCTCAATGCGCACACGCAGGTTAACGTTGCGGATTGGCACCGGGTAGAAGGGGTTCGCCGTGAGGATGTTCATCAGGCTGTCGAGGTCAGCGGTGGCGCTGCCCGCGATGTCCACATCGTCAAACACCACGTTTTCGCGGGTGATGGTGCCCACCTCGTCCGCACTGACGCTCATCTGCACCCGCGCCAGCGAGTCGCCGGGCGTTCCTCGTATCTGCGACAGCGTTTCATACGCCACCAGCGACACGAGTTGCCCCGTCAACAGCGGATGCTGAACCACCTGCGCATGGAAACGACGCTTGCGACCGGTAGCCACATCCTCCACGTCCACCGCTACAGGCACCATCGCCGGACGCCTGCCCAGCTCCCCCGCCACCGAGAAGAGCCTGTCCTGCGTTGCCCTGCCGATGACGCTCACCGGTGCGGCAATCTTCACTGACCTGGAATAACTCGGCACCACATCGAAGACGTACGCGCTGGTGAGAGGCGCCTCAATCGCCCCAATGCCCATGAAGGGATGCCCGAATATCAGCACGCGGTCACCGTCGCGGTAGGTCACCGTGCCGATGGCGCTCACGTCCACATCACCGGTCACCAGCGCCACTCCCACTGCCGAGCCGGGCTGAAGAGGAGGCACCTGTCTCGCCAGATTTTCGGCGCGACCCGGCCCGGGCATGGCAAACATGTTGTAGGGTTGAAGCAGAGCGTTCAGCCGCTGAACGCCACGTGCGGAAAGCCCACTCACCATCACCGGCACGGGTGTGCGCGTGAACACCAGTTCGCCCTCCCCGGCGGGTGGAGCGTTGTCCGGACGGATGATAATACGTTTACCGCCAAAGGTCACCGTTTGCGGTTCCGCCTGCGCGCGCACCATTCCGGCAGGCTCTCTGGGCAGACGAGGGTCCAGCGCCTCCAGCATATCCTCGATCGGCGTCACCAAACACTGCGGTTCCTTCGGGAACCCCCAGAAGGTCATGGACACCGCCCCAGCCAGCCTGCCGTTGATGTAGATGGGGCTACCGCTCATGCCCGCAGCGATGTTCACTCCGCGCGAATGGAGAGGACCCCCCACCATCCTGATGAAGATGAGGTCATGCCCCACGTTCGCTTTGGGCAACACGCCCAGCACTTCCACCTCGAAACGCTCGATCTTGGTTCCCTGAAAAACGGTCAAGCCATAGCCCTTCATGCCGGGCTTCATCTCGCGAACGCGGATAATGGGCGGGGAGCACATCGCCGAGGTGGCGAACAGAAGCAGGCTCACAAGCAGGGTGAGCAGGGGGATAAGACACTTCCGCATACGACGGGGACCCTCCTCTGGTTGAACCGTGTGTGGAACAAGACAGCAACTCATGGCGACGGTGCAGCAACCTCAGCCGAGACTCCGGCGCGACGCGCCTGATCTGCCAGCTTCTCTGCATTGGTGCGGTTGCGGTAGACACCCAGCTGCACGCGAAACACCTTTCGCCCGCCCAACGTGTCGGTGACCACTGCAGCCGACAGTCCTCGTTCGGCGATCGCGCGCACGGCGGCATCGGCTTCCTCGCGGGTGTCGAAAGCATCGGGCAGGCGCACCCGATAGAGTACATCTGCCGCGGGCGCACTGCCGGACACAGCGCCCGACGGGACAGGTTCGTCGTTCAGAAGCTGTGGCACCTGCACACCGCCCGTCGACGGAGCCGGCTCGCTGGCAGGGCGCGAGGGGGCGGGCGGGGATGGCGCAGGCGCCCAGAGATTGGCAGGCGGTGGAGGTACGGATGGCTGGTCTTCCAGCGTAACGGACGGCTCCGGTTCCTCGGTGGGTACGTTGTTGTCGCCGGCAGCGCCATTTCCAGAAGGAATAACCCGAACGGTATCGGGCAGGGTTGCGGGAGTGACCTCGCGTATTTGCACGCCTGCCAGCTTGGGCGCACCCGGCGGGCTGAGCACAGGAGCGGTCGGAGGCACGTTCACGGCACCAGCCGTAGATGGCACAGAGACGGTGCTGGAAGTTGCCGGAGATTGCGCCTGCCGTACGCGGTGCAGCCACGGACCGATCAGGTAGGCTCCGGCGAAGTAACAGAGCACCACACACGCCGCGCCCAGCAGCACGAACAGAATGCGCTGCCACAGGTCGGATTGCCCGCTGTTTGTCCCGGAGTAACGCATGGCATTCCCCTCCCACTACCTGCACGAGAAGGGGCAGTGATACTGCCCCTCGGCTTCACTCATCTACACCATGTTACGCGATTCCCGGCTCGGTGCGAAGTCGCTTGGTGATCGGCGTGCGCGGCGTCGCCTCTGGCTGTTCGGACGTTTGCTCCCCTTCGCTTTCAGGGCGCGTCGAGCTCCAGGTATTAATCGGCTCCGCAGGCTGAGCGCCCTCCATCAGCGCCAGGAACTCCTCGCGCTCGATGGTCTCCTTCTGCAGAAGCACCCGCACCACCTCGTGCATCTTCTCGTCGTTGGTGGAGAGGATGTCTACCGCGCGCCGGAAGCACTCATCAATGATGGCGCGTACTTCCTGGTCTATCGCGTAGGCAACCTCCTCGCTGTAGTTCCTGTCCTCCATGATGTCGCGCCCGAGGAACGGGTTGCCATGTCGCCTGCCGAAGGTCAGGTTCCCGAGCTTCTCACTCATACCGTATTCGCAAACCATGGCGCGCGCGATCTCGGTGGCGCGCTCCAGATCGTTGTTAGCGCCGGTAGTTGCTTCGCTGTAGACAATCTTCTCCGCGGCGCGCCCGCCCAGCAGTGTGGTGATTTCGTCCAGCAGTTGCGCCCGCGTCAGCAGATAGCGGTCTCTCTCCGGCAGCTGTAGCGTATAGCCCAGCGCCCTGCCGCGCGGAAGGATGGTGACCTTTTGCACGGGGTCGGCGTTGGGCAGCAGCTCGCCCACGATAGCATGACCAACCTCGTGGAAGGCGACCATTTCGCGCTCTTTCTCACTGATGAGTTTACTGCGCCTTTCCGGACCGGCGATGACTCGTTCGATGGCGTCATCAAAGTCCGACATATCGATGCGCTGTTTGTCCCGCCGTGCAGCCAGCAGAGCCGCTTCGTTCACCAGGTTGGCGATATCTGCCCCGGTGAAGCCGGGCGTACGGCGAGCCAGTATTTCGGCGTCCACGTCATCGGCGATCGGCTTGCCTTTCAGGTGCACCTTGAAGATGTCGCGTCGCCCGTTCACGTCGGGGGCGTCCACCACGATGCGGCGGTCGAACCGTCCAGGGCGAAGCAGAGCCGGGTCCAGCACGTCGGGGCGGTTGGTGGCTGCCAGCAGGATGACACCGGCGTTGGGGTCGAAACCGTCCATCTCCACCAGCAGCTGGTTGAGCGTCTGCTCGCGTTCATCGTGCCCTCCGCCCAGTCCGGCACCGCGCTGGCGTCCCACCGCGTCGATCTCATCGATGAAGATGATGCAGGGGCGGTTCGCTTTGGCGGTATCGAACAGGTCGCGCACGCGCGACGCGCCCACACCGACGAACATCTCCACGAAGTCGGAGCCACTGATGTGGAAGAATGGCACGCCCGCCTCTCCTGCGATAGCGCGAGCCAGCAGCGTCTTGCCGCAGCCGGGAGGACCGAGCAACAGCACCCCTTTGGGTATCTTCGCGCCCAGCGCCTGAAACTTCTTGGGGTTCTTCAGGAACTCCACAATCTCCTGAAGCTCCTCCTTCGCTTCCTCGATGCCTGCTACATCATCGAAGGTCACTTTAGGCACGTTTTCGGAAGCGCGCTTGGCGCGGCTGCGCCCGAAGGAAAGCGCCTGATTGCTTCCTGCCTGCATCTGGCGAAGAATGAGAAACCAGAAGAAGACCACCAGCACCAGCGGCAACACCATGGGCAGCAGTCCCTGCAGAGCATCCGAGAAGACCGACCGTCGGAATGTGAAATTGACCCGCTTCTGCTCCAGCTTGCGGTGCAGGTCGGTACGCGACTCCGGGGTGTCGGGAAGAACCACATAGTAGCGCGAGCCGTCGTCTGTCTGGAACTGGAAGGTGTCTTTGTCGAACTCGCCCTGCAGAACCCGGTCTTCCTCCAGCAGGTCAAGGAGACGTTTATACTTCACCTCTTGTGGCGAGTCGAACGCGCGGAAGGGTCCGCCGCGTACGACAAGGTAGAATGCCAATCCCAGAAAAACAAGCACTAAGGCGTTTCGCAGGCTGCGATTCAAGTCTTCCTCCTCTTAGCGCCTTTCCTCGTTTAGCGCCGTTGCGTTGAAATTATACCACATCGAAATCTGTCTATTGACTCTGTTACCATCCTCCGCTGGGTTGCGCCCGCAGATGAACGGTCTGTTCCGTTTCAGATGTACAGCGCACCCGATCCGCCAGACAGATGCCCACTACCCAGACGATACCCTCGTCGTCGCAAACGATCGGAAGGCACCGACGTAATGAAGGGGGCACCTTTCGGTCTATAAAGATATCGGAGAGTTTACGATGCCCCGATAGCCCCAGAGGCTGAAGCCTGTCGCCCTGCCGCCAGCTGCGCACCACAAGGCGCCCACGAATCTGCGAAGCGTCGCACCACACTTCCCAATTATCTCGACGCCACTGAGATGCATCCGGTAACGCCGAGTACTCGGCATACACTGTGACATGTACGCAGGGGACAGGTGTCGTTCCGGGTAGCTGCACCACCATTTCATACGCGGTGGTAACCTCTCCGCGTTTCACCATCGCCCTCAGCGTGCGCTTACCGACCGCTACGCGCACGTTCCCGCCATGCAGGGTGACACCGCACTGTCCGCCGCTGTTCATCGCCTCGCGCAGGCGTTCCACCTGTTCGAACTGCAGTTCCCTGCCCTCCGGCGATAGCTCCCTTACCACGTAGCGGATGACCCGCCTCTGCAAAGCCGGTGGCTTACCAGCCAGCCACTCCAGCGATACCTGCCATTCCTGATCGCTACGGCGCAGGGTGAACGTCGGCTCCAGCAGGCGCAGGTAGTCCTTCCACCACTGCTCCTCGTCGTGTGCCAGCACAGACAGGCGTTCGATGGCGGAATCGACGCCGGAGTTCAGCAGGCGCAGCTGGGGCAACACCACGTGCCTTATGCGATTGCGGCTGTAGCGCTCGTCGAGGTTGGAAAGGTCTTCCACAGAAGGCAGGTTTTGCATGGTGCAGTATGCTCTGATCTGCTCGCGACTGATATGAAGCAGGGGGCGAACCAGCCTTCCACGCCGCATGGGCATTCCAGCGAGACCATCTATGCCTGCGCCCCGAACCAGATTGAGCAACACCGTCTCTATCTGATCGTCGCGGGTATGTCCCAGAGCGATGACATCCGCCTCGACGGCATCCGCCACCTCTTCGAGGAACGCATAGCGAACCTCGCGCGCTGCCATCTCCACGCTGACGTGCCGTTCCTGCGCCTGCCGCAACACCTCCACCCGGCGCGAGAAGAAGGGCACACGCCAGTCGGCGCACACCTGCCGACAATGGGCTTCATCGGCGTCGCTGTCAGCACCGCGCAGGGCATGGTTGAGATGCGCCGCCGACACCTGCAACCCCCAGCTTTCCCGCAGGCGACAGAACAGGTGCAACAGCGCGGTAGAGTCTGCCCCTCCGGAGAAGGCGATCAGAACCTTTTGCCCCTGCAACACCAGAGACCGTTCCTGTAAAGTGCGCTCGACAACGGGGAGCAGGTCCATAGCCCCTCCGGGTATCAGCGGCTGCCCACACGGTAGCCAGCTTCTGCCAGTACCTGCAGATGTTCCAGCTTATCGATATCCACGCCGATTTCGGCGTAGTCGGTGGGGATTTCCTGAGCAGAGGCGCTCATCAGCTGTTCCACACGGCGCTTGATGTGCAGAACAGACAGCCACCGCGGGGAGAGCAGTTTCGCCAGCACGACGCGCCCGATGATAGCCGGTCCCAGGATCTTCGCCATGCCCCACACCGATTTCCGCGCAGCAAATGCCCGACGCAGAAGCTCGGCTTGCCGGTGTACCACCCCCGCCCGCACCAGCAGGAGATTGCCGCCGGTGAATGTGCCCTCGCGCAGGCGAAGCGCGGTGCGCGGCATGTGGGGAAAGCGCTGTTCGCACAGGTCCAGCGGGATGATGGGGTAGCACATGTCCGCTCCCGACCGCAGGCTTCGTCGTACGAAATCGGCAACTGCCTCGGGAGTCAGGAACGGCGTATCGGCGGTGGCGTACAGGATAAACGACTCGTCGGGCGCCAGCGAAGTTGCCTGCAGGACGTTCTCCACGAAATCGCCACTATCGGGCAGGGAGTGACATCCCGCTGGCGGGGTGACATCGCCCACGACGGTGACTTCCTGCACGCAGTGGCTATCGCGCAGTGCTCGCACCACGCGCGCGAGCATGGTTTCACCCTCGATTTGAAGCAGGGCGCGGTTGGATACGCCGGTCGCCGCGATCAGGTCAGGCTTGCTTTTGCCGCCTGCCAGCACCACAGCGGTCACTCTGGGGGAGTCCAAGGCGCAAGACCTCAGCAAGAAAAATGGAGCGGGAGACGGGATTCGAACCCGCGACCTTCTGCATGGCAAGCAGACGCTCTACCAACTGAGCTACTCCCGCTCGTGCCCTCTGGGTTGGAGTGGTGGGCGAGAGGAGACTCGAACTCCTACGCCTTTCGGCACCAGATCCTAAGTCTGGCGTGTCTACCAGTTTCACCACTCGCCCTATCGGACGTTTGCACTATAAATTATACGGCAGGTCGCTGCAGATGTCAAGAGGCGCGGAGGGTGGCGAGAGGAATCTTACTACTGGGCAACGAGGGTGTGATGGCGAGCCTGCATCAGCACACGACAGGCACACTGTGTCATTGCGAGCCTGCCTTCAGGCTGGCGAAGCAATCCCCTGCGGCCCGCGGTAGGCGA
>CAKZNX010000385.1 GCA_937132045.1 uncultured bacterium | reverse complement strand
GGTGAGTGCAAGGGGCACAAATACGATCAGCATCAAGCCCACAATGCTCCAGCGCCAAATGCGGCTGGCATCCTCATACAGCATCCACAACAGGTCGTCCAGCGTGCCCAGCGCCAGCACGCTAAATGGCACCGCCAGACACGTCAGCGCCAGAACATTGCTCCCAGGCACGCCGAACGAGCACGCCAGCAGTAACAGCACCGCCGTCCACCATAGCATGTTGCGCCACAACGCCAGCGCTCTCATTCGCATCGGGATGAACAGCGAGATAAACGCCAGCGCCATCACCACCGGATTGGGGAACGTCAGCAAGGAACCGATGCCGTTGCGCACATTGCGCGCCCATTTGCCCACCACCTGCTGGGCATTCTGCACAAAAAGCGAGAGGACACCAGGCGGGCGCTTGCCTTCCTCGTAGTAACGATAGAGCGAGTAACCCGGGTAGGCTTTTGTCGCCATCCCCACCTCATATACCCGCAGGTTAAAGAACGGATTGCCGAAAAGCCGGGTATTGCGTATCCAGTACGGCAGGCTGATGAGCGCAAAACCCAGCAGGAACATCGCCACATGCTTGCTTCGTTGCTCCGGGTTGGTTATCGCCAGATAGATGGTCGCTGGGATCACCAGAAGCCACAGGGAGAGCTGCGTAAGATACGCCAGCCCAGCCACCACGCCAGCCCAGAAACTTCGTCTTGGACGACGCGGCTCCCAGACTTCAACGAGCCGTCCGGTCTCCGGTTCGCTCTCTTCGTGGCTGCGCCGATACAACAGATAGAGCGTCCACAACAGCAGAAAGCCCGCCATAGCCACAGGCATCCCCGAAATACCCAGCGTCGTCAGGGCGCCCTCCGAAAAAAGCAGTAACGCCGCTGCCCAGTAACCCACTCGCGGGCTGAACAACCTGCTCCCCACGAAGTATATCAGCAGAAGACTGAGTACAAACCATATCATGGAGGCGATAGCGAGTGTACTGTCCTGCGTGCCACGGTACAAAACAAGCGCCAGATACATGGGATACGCGGGACCGTGCTCAAGGTCGTACGCTTCTCGCACATCTTTCCAGAAATACAGTCCCAGCGGCACAATGTTGCTGGTAACGAACCCGCGCCCTTTAGAAAGGTTATAGGCAATCTGACCATAGTCCATCGCCTCATCAGTAGGACCCGTGAAGCGCGCCCGATAAAAGATGCCAGCAGTGGCTGCCACGATAGCCAGCGACACCAGCCACAATACCACCAGCCGAGCCACCTGTGTCGCTCTAACTTCTGTTGAGCTGCGAGGCGAATCTACCACCATCTCGGAGGAAGCCCCCTGTTACATCAAAGATTGGTTGCCTCAGGCACATGGAGCATACTGCCCCACGGCATTGTCAAACCCGTTTCCGTTTCTCAATTAGATTCTGGTGAAAGCCTGCCGTCTCCTCTAGCCTCAGGTCAGTATACCCTGTTCTCATGGTAAAGCGTAAGGACAAAACAGGATTCAGCAGTTGCAGCAGGTAGTGTTCATTCGCTACAATAGGGGACAGAATTGAAGCAATTCAGCGTCTGGAGTCTATGTGATGCGTTCAGTATGGCAGACACTGTTTGCAGTTCGCGCGCCGTCCATTCCGCTCGTTCGCAAAGGCAAGGTAGAGAGTGTAGAGGAAGCAGCACGCGAGCGGGGGGTTACGCTCCGTTCGGTTCTGATCGGCACATTCCTCATTCCCGTCAACACTTACTGGATCATTCAGGTAGAGGGCATCTGGCATCGCAACCACGCTACCGCTATGTCTCTGTTCTGGAACACCGTCTTCTGCCTGATGATCCTCATCCTCCTGAACGTGCTGGCGCTGAAGCGGTTCGCTCCTCGTTATGCGTTCACTCAGGGTGAGTTGATAGTTATCTACGTGATGATCACCATCGCTTCCGCGCTGGCTGGGCACGATACCCTGCAACTGGGCATTCCTGCGCTGTCCATGCCCTTCTATGGCGCAAACGAAAGCAACGGCTGGGACCAGCTGTTCAACCACTACTTCCCCAAATGGTTGACGGTTCAGGACAAGGAGTTTTTGCGCCCCTATTACGACGGACACAGCTCGCTTTACATTGCGGGACGCATCCTGGTGTGGCTCAAGCCCGTGCTTATCTGGAGCCTGTTTATCGGCGCGATGGGGCTGGTGATGGTGTGTATTAACGTCATCCTGCGCCGACAGTGGATGGACAACGAGAAGCTCTCCTACCCGATTGTGCAGTTACCCATGGCGATGGTGCAGAACGGTGGCAACACCAGCTTCTTCCTGCAGAAGCCGCTGCTAATCGGCGCATTGCTGGGTGGGGGACTGGACGTCCTGAATGGTCTTCACGTGCTCTTTCCCGCCATACCGGAGATCGTGGTGCGTCACGATCATCCCTCGCGCAACCTGCAACAGCACTTCACATCGCCGCCATGGAACGGCGTGGGCTGGTTTCCCTTGCCCCTGTACCCGTTCATTATCGCGCTGGGCTACTTCCTGCCCGTAGACCTGTCGTTCTCCATCTGGTTCTTCTTCCTGATGAAGATGGCTCTTCGCATCGTGGCGACGGCGATGGGTGTTGAGCAGAGCACTTTCGGTCAGCCGGGCGTTTTTCCCTATTTCAACGAGCAGTCCTACGGAGCGTGGTTCGCCATCTTCGGCTTCGCTATCTGGGGGGCGCGTCGCCACCTGCGCGAAGTGTGGCGCAAGGCGTTTCATCCGAGCTACGCCGGCATCGATGACTCTCGCGAAGCGATGAGCTATCGCAGTGCGCTCATTGGTCTGCTGCTGGGCATGGCTTTTCTGATCATCTTCTGCGTGGCGGCGGGAATGAAGCTCTGGGTGGTGGTACTGTTCTTCCTCATCTTTCTGATCATCTCCATCGGCATTACCCGCGTGCGCGCCGAGCTGGGTCCGCCCGCCCATGAGGTAGTGGGCATGAACTCGCAGACTTTCCTCATCATGGCGTTTGGCTCCACCACCATCGGCGCGCCCAGCCTGGCGATGATGACCATGTTCTGGTGGTTCAGCGGGCGCGGGTACCGAACGCATCCCATGCCCTGCCAGCTGGAGGCAATGAAAATGGCACAGCAGGGCGGTATCAACATGAAGGGCATGGGCTGGGTGATGATGTTCGCCATGTTCTTCGGAGGACTGGCGTCCTACTGGGCGGCGCTTCACCTGAAGTATGCCAACACTTCCGGCGTGGACTATATGGACATGCATAACTGGGGCAACTATTACTGGCTGGAAAGCCAGCTGCGCTCACCGCGCGACCCCAGCGTCACCGGAATGTTGGCAGTGGTATTTGGCTTCGCATCCGCAGCGATGATGCATCTGGCGCGCCTTCGCTTCCTGTGGTGGCCCTTCCACCCCGCCGGGTATGCCCTGTCGCTCAATTTCGGGGTGGAGTACTTCTGGTCGTGCCTGCTGATCGCCAGCGTCATCAAGTGGCTGGTGCTGCGCTACGGCGGCTACAAGCTGAACCGGCAGATGATGCCCTTCATGTTTGGCGTCATCCTTGGCGAGTACTGCGTCGGGGCGTTCTGGAGCGCCATGAGTGTGATACTCAACACGCGCATGTATGACTTCTGCCCCGGCTAAAAATGCCCCCGATTACGACGAAAAAGCAGGAAAGGCTTGACTCGGGTGCGAAGTTATGGTAGCGTAAAGTGCCTTGTACGCTGAAGCGTGATGCCGACCCAATTCCTGAGTCTGCAAAGGAGGCAGGTGCATGAAAAGAACCATGTGCGTTTTCGCCATCGCAGCCGCACTGTTCACCTCCACAGCCTGGCTGCCGGCGAACGTGCAAGCCATTCCCGACAACGCACCCCGCCTGCAGGTGATCAATGCGCGCGACTTTGCACAGCCCCTGCAGGTGACTACCGAACTCTCGGTGCGGTACCAGGGCAAGGCGATCGTAAAGTTGGAACTGTGGGTAGATAACGTACTCTTCGCCGAGAAGGCTCTGGACCTTCCCGCCGAACGAGGTGTCGCCTCGTTCATGCTGGACCCCGCCTATCTGAGCGCGGGCAAACACACCATTATCGTTAAAGCCATTGAAGCCGATGGCACAACAGGCACCACGCGCACCAGCGTAACCGTAGAGGCACCGACCCTCACTAACCTGCCTCTCGCTATCGTCTCCCCGGCGAACGGCTCCGCCGTGTCCGGGAAGGTGGAGATCGCACTGCGTGTGAGCGAACAGCTCAGCAGGGTGTACGTCAGCCTGTTCGTGGACCGGCAGTTCAAGACTCTGCGCAACTTCCCGCCCTATACTTATACATGGGATACCACCACCGTGGAGAACGGGTGGCATCTCATCGAGGCGCTGGGCGTGGACGAGGCGCGGAACACCTACAAGGCAGCCCCCATCCGCGTGCTGGTCAATAACCCGGGCGGTCAGACCATTCGGGAGACTCGCATGCCGGAGGCGGTTACCAGCTCGCCCGATATTCTGCTCACTCCGCTGGGCAGTGCGCTCACCGTGCAACCTGCAGAGGCAGTCCCCTATGCTTCCGTGCGCGACACGGCGCCTTCTGCGATGACCGCACCCGCTGCAAGGGGCACACTGGGCCACACAGAGGCGGTACCTTCGCCGGAGCCTCAGCGCATGGCAAAGGCGGTCGCGCCTCCATCCATGCTGGGCGAGCCACGCGACTCCGCTCCGGTTGCCGAACCGCGCGTGTCGGTGCAGACGCCTGCAGTTGTAGCAGACGGTACCCCGCAACCGGAGATGCTGTCTTCCACCATGGCTCCCGCAGGGCAGAAGCTGGTGGTGCCGCAAATGGTCGCGATGGCGCCGCCTGCCCCCCAGTCTGTCTATGAAGTGCGCCGGGGCGATACCCTTATCGGCATCGCCAAACGGCACGGAGTGTCACCTGAGGCGCTGGCCACGGTAAACGGCATCAATAACCCCAACCGCGTGCGAGCTGGCGACAGGCTGATCATACCGGGCTCCACCTTCCAGGTGGTCTTCGACAACACCCGCATTGCCTTTGACGTCCCGCCGCGCGTTCAGGATGGTGTGCCGCTGGCGCCGTTCCGCCAGATTTTCGAACACACCGGCGGCTGGCTGTTCTGGTATCCGCAGTCCCGCACGGTCCGAGCCGTGAACGCGGAGCGCGAGATCGAGCTGCGCATCGGCCAGACCTCGGCGCAGGTGAACAACCAGACCCTGCCGCTGGAATTGGCGCCCTTCATCGACCGCGGACGCACCATCGTACCGTTGTCGTTCGTGCGCGACGCCCTGGATGTAAAAATCCATTACGACCCGAAAACGGGCAACCTGCTCATTGAAAGCGAGAGGTAACGCAACCAACCCAAAAGCATCGCCGGAGAGGCTTCCTCTCCGGCGTTTTTTTTCGAAACGCAATGCGGTGCTCACTACACGATGCCCGCGACCTTCTCCTCTTTCTTTCCCGAATCGCTGCTATCCGACCTGGTTTCGGAGGACTTTTCGGATTTTCGGTAGTCGGTGATATGGAATCCTGGACCCTTGAACAAGATACCAACCGGATAAAGCAAGCGACGCACCGTGCCGCCGCACTGCGGGCAATCGGTCAAAGGTGCTTCGGTAATACGCTGAAACTGCTCGAACTCCACACCACAGCTATCACATCGGTAACCGTACGTGGGCATTCTTCACATCACCTCCGATAATATTATGACAACCCTTTTCGGGGATGGTCAACTCTAGCAGAAAGATGGAGAGGATTTGCAGGAATTGACAACACCCATAACGAACAGGTATAGTCACGTGGCGTTGTGCTGCCGGGACAACGCCGGGGCTCTCTCTGAGCTACCAGCACACACTCAGGAGGTGAACCGATGCAGCGATGGCTCACACTCTGCAGCTTGACAATTGCATACGGCATCCTGTGGACGACAGCTGCAGTTGCTCAGCGTGTGGTTGTGGTTAAAGAGAACGATACGGTGTGGTCCTTGGCGAAGCGCTATCAGGTTCTACCCGAAGACATTGTGAAGGCAAATGGGTTGAAGAGCCCTGACTCACTGAAGCCGGGCGTCCGCCTGAAGATTCCCCCTGCTGTCAAACCGAAGGTCGTCCCGATAGCCATGCGCAAGACGGCGGTGATTAACGCGGATAGAGTGTGCGTGCGCTACGCCCCGAACCGCACAGACCGCTCGATAATTTTGCTGGACAAAGGACATCCTGTTCTGGTTACCGCGCGCAAAGGGAACTGGTTGCAGGTCAAGCTCGCAAGTGGACGCATGGGCTGGGTGCGCGATGACCTGGTGAAGGTCACCGGTGTATTGCCCCCTCAACGGGTGGCGACAGCCACGCAGAAGGCAGGCAAACAGCAGGCAAAGAAGAAACAGCCGACGCGAACCGTCGCCTCCGCTCGCAGAAACGGCACACCCCATGCCGAGCAAAGGGTTGCAGCGGTTTCTGACGGCTCCACGGGCGAGTCTATCGTGCGTACTGCGTCCCGATTTCACGGCGTTCGTTACCGATGGGGTGGCTCGTCGCGAAGCGGCTTCGACTGCTCCGGTTTTACGCGCTACGTTTTTCGACACAAGGCGGGTATCGAGTTACCGCACTCCGCCAGCGCGCAGTTTCGGAGGGGTATGCCGGTATCGCGCAGCGACCTGAAACCGGGCGACCTCGTCTTCTTCCAGACCTACCGGCGCGGCGCCTCGCACGTGGGCATCTATATCGGTAACGGCAAGTTCATCCATGCATCGAGCGCAGGCGGGCGGGTGCGCGTAGACAGCCTGAACGACGGCTACTACCGTCAGCGCTATCTTGGAGCGCGTCGCATCGTCAAATAGGTGTTGAAGGTTTTTGCAGGACGATGCATCATCATGCAGGAGTCGGGCGGGACGAACACGAATACACCGGTTGGTACCCCAATCGCCTGAACGCGAGAGGATGGAACAGCACGACATCGGACAAGAGTTCGACCTGCACCGGGTGCGCAAGGTCGTAGAAGTTCGCGCCAACATCGTCAATGAGCTGCTGGATCATGGCTGGATCCTGCACGACATTTACATTTCGAACGAGTATCGCAGCATGTATATTCTCCTGATGCTGGGCGAACTGACCTGCCCGCGCTGTGGTGCACCAGCGAACATCGAGGTATCCGAAGAAGGAGACCGTTATCGCTACATCTGCACAAAGGAGTGCCTGTAGCGATTGGCGAATCTCTGCGTGCTAACGTTTTGCGAGTTGCAAAACGTACTCTCAGTTGGGTACACTTTCTTGCATAGCACGAAACCGTAACCACAAATCAAGTGTCTAACTAGAAGAGAACCGTAGCAGATACCTGCTGGCGTGACCGTTTTTTGAGGAAGAAGATGAGTACCAACAACCCAGCCAACCGAAGAGGAAGCTCACAGGGCAGTCCGCCTCCGGTGCCGAGCCGAAAAGCGGCGCCATCGGAGGTACCGTCCCTTCTCAACCGGCTGACCCGAGTGGCTCTGCTCACGCCAGAGGAGGAGCTGGAACTGGCTAAGCGCGCCCGCAAAGGCGATGAAGAGGCGAAGCAAAAGCTGGTCGAAGCCAACATGCGTCTCGTGATGAACATCGCCAAGCACTACCGCAACGCGCTGGTACCCTTCGAAGACCTGGTGCAGGAGGGCGCCATCGGGCTGATGAATGCGGTGGAACGGTACGACCCATCGCGGGGCTACCGCTTCAGCACATATGCGACTCACTGGATACGGCAGGCAATCGGGCGAGCCATAGATAACAAGGCGAAGACGGTGCGTATCCCGGCGCACGTTGCCGAACAGCTGCGTCGAATGGAGCGCGAGCGCGACCGCTTGCGCCGTGAGACCGGCGACGAGCCCAGCATCGAGCAGCTGGCGAAGGCGATGGGCGTTTCACCAAAGAAGATATTGCAGCTCCAGCAGGCGGCTCAAGAGCCTCTGTCACTGGACATGCTGGTCGGCGAGGAAGAGGACACCTCGCTGGGATCGCTTATCCACGACCAGAACGTGCGTGACCCCGAAGAGGTCATGCTGGAGATGGAGCGCCGAAAGGTGCTGGACGAACTGCTGGAAACGGAGCTCACCGACCGCGAGCGTCAGGTGATCATCCGACGCCTCGGCTACGGTGATCAGGAGGAACAGGTCTTACAGGAGATAGGAGAGGCGCTTAAAATCTCACGCGAACGTGTGCGTCAGATTGAGGCGCAGGCAATGCGCAAGCTCAAGGACGCTGCAAGGCGCAGAGGTTTGCGCGAGTATCTTCTGCAATAGCGGTTATATCTAAGTAACCGCCTGTCTCCCTCACTCCAGCGGCACGAGAGGTGAACCTCTCGTGCCGTTCGCCTTTTTTCATGGCTCGGTTTCCGCTGGCGAGTCATGCGATGTGGAGGGGCGCCACCGCCCGGCACGGCGCGCCGCTTCCTGCAGCAGGTATTCGATCTGCGCGTTGACGCTGCGTAGTTCGTCGGCTGCCCACTTCTCCAGCACGACGTAGAGCTCGTCGTCAATGCGCAGAAGAAACCGCTTCTTCTCAGGCATAGAGCGTCCCTGTGTTGATCACCGGCGTCGCCTCGTGCTCGGACACCAGCGCCACCAGCAGGTTGTTGACCATCGCCGCGCGTCGCTCCTCATCCAGCTCCACCACACGATGCTCGCTGAGCTGCTGCAACGCCATCTCCACCATGCCCACTGCGCCCTCTACGATGCGCTGACGCGCTGCGATAATCGCTTCCGCTTGCTGGCGCCGCAGCATCGCCTGAGCGATCTCGGGGGCATACGCCAGATGGCTGATACGCGCCTCCAGAACCTCCACACCTGCCACTTCCAGACGCGCCTGCACCTCGCGCTTCAGCTCCTGAGCCACCTCCTCCGGATTACCACGCAGAGACTCCTGACCCTCCCTGTGCGAGTCATACGGATACCGCGTCGCCAGCGCACGAATGGCGGTCTCGCTCTGTGTGGCAACGAACTCCTGGTAGTTCTCCACATCCAGCAACGCCTTCGCCGAATCCACCACGCGCCAGACCACCACCGCCGCAATCTCGATGGGGTTGCCCAGCGCCTCGTTTACCTTCAGCTTCTCGCTGTTGAAGTTGTGGATGCGTAGCGACACGCGAGGTCTGAGCGTGAACGGGTTCGTCCACCAGAAACCGCTCTCCCGAACCGACCCCACGTAGCGACCGAAGTACACCACTACACGCGCTGTGTTCGGCTGAACCACGAAGAAGCCCGACCAGAGGAGACTGCCTACCACCACCAGGATGATGCTGTACCAGAACCTGCCGGGCCACGTGAAGTCCTGATCTCGTACCGACGGCACAAACAGCCAGATGACCAGCACGTGCAGAGCAATCTGCACGAACAGCATGATGAAGCCGTTCATGTACCAGGCTTTAGTCTCGCGAATGGGTTCCAT